>JAGMBM010000123.1 GCA_023129675.1 Hadesarchaea archaeon
ATTGAAATCCGCTCGGCAACCCTTTGGACGACTTCAAGCAACGTCGCTTTACCTTGTGGAGTGGCGCCTATGTCGAGGAAAACAAGTTCGTCTGCACCCTGTTCCTCGTAGCGTTTTGCAAATTTCACTGGGTCGCCAATCTCCTTCATGCCCCTGAAGTTGACACCCTTAACGAGCTTGCCGTTGAGAGTGTCCAAGCAGACTATTATGAGTTTTGCAGGCAAACCCTCACCCCCTTCTAATTGCATCAGATTTTATGTATCTGAGTTTTGGAAACATGACAGAATTTTGAAACCATTGGCACAACGACAAGCCTTTATCAGTGAGTTTGTAACGCACGGGACTACGTCCAAGTATTCTTCCTCTATTCTCCCCACCACCAACTTTCACAATCAATTCCTGCTTAATTAATTGCCTGAGCCACTTTTGTGATGTGTCCACACAGTGTTTCATCTCTTCTGAAACCACAGCACTCGTTATCTCTCCGTTAGCATTTTCTATCTTGGCAGCCGCTAGAAAAGCGTTTAACAGACCAAAGCCGCTCTTCGCTTGATAGATTTTGATTCTACTTATGTAGTTTCGTAAGGCATTTTGTTTGTACTCAATATCAAAACCTATTTCGCGCTCGAACTTCTCCAGATCAACTTTTCCGCTAATGCTAAGTCTCCATTTTAGCCGCTCTCCCTCCAAGCCCTTCCTAGTGGCTTTGTAGAACTTCACGGGACAAGGTCCATTTGCTATTATGTCAAACCTTGTCCAAAGCATCTCCTTCACATCTAAAAGTCGTCGGGGCGCATATCGTTCGTAATTTTCTTCACCTAATTTTCCGGTTTTTAATTTTTTCTTGATATCCAATGGCAAAACGGTAATGTCGATACTTTGGGGTAGATTTATCGTGCCTTTCTTCTTGCTTACATCGCCCTCGTCACTAAAAAATTGTCTCAAAAAAATGCGGGGAATGTTTATGTCGTTTGACTCTTTTATCCAACTGGGAACGCTTGGATTTGTGTAAACTTTCGGCCCAGGGGGCAGTCCGACTTTTTCTAAAATTATTGCTAAAGTTTGGGAGTATCGTGCCTCTTTACAGCGGTAAGTTTTAACTTGGATGTCGCCAACAATCTTTCGGATGCTTTCATCAACTTTTGCTCGTAGAGTAGTGTTCAAATTTATGTATGATACTACCATATCCCCCAAATATCCGTCGCCCAGAATGGCTGCCACGATACGTGCGCCGTCTACGTTTTTGAAATTGAACTCGTCCAGACCTTCTTTGATCTTCACTATAGGTGAAGTGCCTTTCGTGCCCAATTTAAACCCATTGACATGCTTCTTTATGTCATTCTGATATTTACAGCTGGTTTGGGCTTCAAGAAAATCACTTAATCGCTGCAAAAAAGGGTAAGGGATTGTTCTATCGCCATCTCGGTATCTACAAATGGTGGACTGGGACACTTTCATGAGCCTAGCGAGCGCAGCCATAGAGCCTGCCGCTTGGCACGCGATTTTAAATAGTCTTTGACGAAACTCGTTTAAAAGCGTTAAACGGAGAATATCCGGTGCCAAATCCTCATAAAGTCTAATTTTAGACTTACAAGCTCTGATGTTCTCAGCCCCGTTCCCTGCTCGATAAGGATTTTTAAGCGACTTTTGGGGAGAGAGGGGACCGAAAGTAATATTTAAATTATATAAAGGGGGGCCGAAAGTGACGCAGTTTGGGATTGAAACTGGTGACAACTACAGTACCCCCTTGGTGCTCGGCACGCCGCGCCTCCGGGGCGCCTTGCTCGTCGCTCGAGCTAACGCTACCCCCAGCGCCTTGAAGACCGCCTCTGCCTTGTGGTGGTCGTTCTTGCCGCGAAGCACTTGCACGTGCAGGTTGAACCTCCCATTCGTCGCGAGCGTCTCGAGCAGGTGCACGACCATATCGCTGCTTAGATCGTCCAGCTTTCGCTTCGTGAACTTTGCCTCGATGTCCGGGTAAGCTCGCCCGCTGAGATCAACCGCGGCGAGCACCAGTGCGTCGTCCATTGGCACCACCGCGTCGCCCATGCGCTGGATGCCCGCCTTTTTGCCGAGAGCCCGCTCGATAGCCTCACCCAAAGCGATCATGGCATCCTCGGCGATGTGGTGCTCGAAGTCGCCACGCGCGCGGAGCTCGAGGTCGAAGCAGCCGTGCTTGGCGAAGCTCGCGAGCAGGTGGTCGAGGAATTTTATATTAGTGTCAACTCTCGTCCTGCCCGAACCATCCAAGTTTATCCTAACCTCAACCGCCGTTTCCTTCGTCTTCCGCCTGACCTTGCCAACCCTCACCGGCTCACCTCCATCGCCTGCATTAAAGTGAACTTGCCCTCGTATAATGCCATCCCGAGCACCAAGCCCGCTGCACCAGCTTCCCGCGCGATGCGCACATCGTCGAGCGACCCGACGCCACCCGATGCGAAGACCGGGATTTTGACCGCCCCTACGAGTTCCCTTATTTCTCGTGCCGCTACACCTCGCATGCTCCCCTCGACATCGACGCTCGTGAAGAGCAGCGACCCCACGCCCATGCGCTCGAATTCCCGTGCCAACTCCAGTACTGATTTTTCCGTCTGCTTTCGCCAGCCCTCGATCGACACCTTGCCCGAACGCGCATCGAGGGCCACCATGATGCGATCGCCTCCCGCGAGCTTGACCAAGTGCTTCACCAGCTCCGGTTCCTTCACCGCGGCTGTACCCAAAATCACGCGGCTCGCCCCTGTACCGAGGAACTCACATGCACG
>JAGMBM010000124.1 GCA_023129675.1 Hadesarchaea archaeon
CGCTGAAGACCTTCTCGACCTCGACACCTAATCGAGAAGTCTGGGGCTCGAACTTTGCCTCTTGAAACTCCGCTGCCACGCGGTCGATGAGCAGCTGAATCTGCTCGCCCGGCAACCCTGTGCCCGCGAGCACATCGTAGATTTCATCGTGGGAGAACCCAGAACGCATCATCGACCGAATCACATCTGAAGCAGCCACACTGTTCGACATCTCCCCGCCATGCCTTTAGGTGAAAGTCATTTAAAAGGAGGAAAAATTACAGCGAGGTGAGCGGCTAGGGTGCGTACAGAAACGCGAGCCCGGCGATGTAAAAAGCGTAAAAGGCGAGCAACGCCACTCCTTGACCACGCGTCAACCTTCGTCCCCTCCACATGAACCCCAATAACAGCGCCATCGCGGCGAGCATCATGAGGTTGCTGAACCAGAGCGCTTGGGAGTCCACCGCTAAGGGTCTTATCAACGCTGCGCTGCCGATGATTAGTGCGGTGTTAAAAATGTTTGAGCCTATGATTGTGCCCATAGAGAACTCAGGCAACCGCTTGGAAATGGATATGATTATCGTGACCAGCTCCGGGACCGAGGTCCCGATGGCGACCAACGTGAAACCTATTGCTGCCTCTGGAACACCTACACCTAAAGCAATTCCCACGCCGGAGTAAATCAGCAGCCTAGCTCCAATAATCACTCCAGCCGTGCCCAGAATGAATAGGAGGATTGACCTACCCAATCTCTTCTGCTCGCTTGGGACTTTTTTCCTCATCTTTCTCACCTCCCTCTTCAGCACGAACCTCAAGAAAAGCGCAAAAATTGCCAATAGGAGCAGACCTTCCACCCGCCCAACCACACCATTTAGCGCCATCGCCGCGAGTGCTCCGCCAACGGCCAACATGATTATCCCCTCGCCGAGCCTCTCCCGCCTAAATTGAGCCACACCAAATATCGCTGCGAGTGCCAAGATTGGAGTGATGTTGATGATGTTGGAGCCGACAACGTTCCCATATGAGATGCCGACGTTGCCGAACCAAGCCGCCATGGTGGAGGTGAAGAACTCGGGCGCTGAGGTTGCAAAAGCCACAAGGGTTAATGCTATTATCACTTGAGATACGCCGAGCGTTCGAGCGATCCCGCACGCCGAGTCGACGAAGACATTGCCCGCCTTGGCGATCAGCACGATGGCTGCCACGAACGCGAGGATGTATAGAATAAATTCCACAGCCATACGGCTCAACCCCTAAAAACGAACTTGGAGAATATCGACGTGAGCAATGTCGCGATGAGTGTCGTCACCACCATCAATGCGAAAAGTTCTAGTGACACCATGCTGCTCAGCAGCCCGAACCGAAGCCAGCCCTTCAATAAGGTAGTTCGAGGCGCGTCCGAATACCACGAAGCATACCACGATCACGAGCAAATCGAACCACATCTCAACCTCTCGTAGGTGAAATAGACGGCGAGATACTAATACAAGCTACTACTGAGATTAAACCGGAGGAACTTGGACCCGATGACCAGATATCTCATCCGTGGTCTAATCGACGGTTCTCTGTCCACGCTCGGTATAGTTATCGGCGCCAGCATCGCTATCGGCCTAAGTCCGGAAGCGGCACGAATTATTGTAGCCGCCGGGATTGGAGGCGGAATCGCGAATGGACTCTCAAATATCATCGGAGCATTCGCAGCCGAGAAAACCGTTGCACACAAGGAACTGGAGAGGATCGAGCGAGCAATGCTCAAGCGTGGCGCGATCAAGAACAGCAAGCTGCACAGAGAGACCGAGAAGAAGATCCTTTCGAGCAGCGTGATAGATGGGTTGGCGACGATCGGCGGGTCGGTAATCCCCATACTGCCGTTTTTCATTCTGCCCGCGCTTCTGGCGTTGGAGTGGTCGGTAGCTGTGACACTCGCGCTTTTCTTCTCCCTAGGGATCTACATCGGCAGGGTCTCGAGGGAGAACCTCGCGCTCTCAGGCTTCAAGATGGTATTGTTCGCCGGAGCGACCGCAGGAATCGCTGCTCTAATAAAGATAGTTATGTGATGTCTAGATCTTCCGCCAGAGAATTTCGCCCCGTGCTTCTATTTGTAGGATCCGATGATAGGGAATCTCGACCTCCCCCTCGGGCGAAGCCACGCGCATGAAGCCGCGCCCTAGCTCGAGGATGTCGCTGCCCTCGATGACGCGTTTATCGTTGGGGGCACCCCGATGCAGGATCGTCAACTTGGCGCTTTGCAGCTCGTCCTCGT
>JAGMBM010000125.1 GCA_023129675.1 Hadesarchaea archaeon
GGGAGATTGGTTGTTGTGAAACCACCAGTCGCAACCGTATCTTTATCTTTTATCCGGCTAACGGCTTCCTTAGCTGTCACTACCTTCATTCACGACCCCGAATCTTTTTCTAAATGTATTCCCCAGCACTTATGTTTATTAATTGTCCCGTTATGTAATTCCCTTCGGTTACAAGGAAAACAACTAGCTTCGCGACTTCCTCCGGCTCCCCTCTTCTCCCCAGCGGAATTTGCGATACTCTTTCCCGAAGCATGCCCGGGGGCATGGCGTCGGTCATCCTAGTCCTTATGCAACCCGGCGCTATGGCGTTGCAGAGTATGTTGTACTGCGCATATTCCATTGCGATCGTCTTTGTGAGCGAAACCACTCCTCCCTTCGCCGCCGCGTAGTTCGCCTGGCCTATTGCCCCATCGAGGGCGCTCATCGAGCTCACATTCACTATCCTTCCCCCGCCCTGTTGCATCATGTGAGGCAGCACCGCCTTCGTACAGTTATAAGTCCCGGTCAAGTCTACATCGATGACCTTTTGCCATTGTTCGGGGGTCATGTTGATGAGAAGTCTGTCGATATTCATGCCGGCGTTATTTATCAAAACATCCATCCTGCCCAACTTTTCCACGGCTTCCTTCACCATTTTCTCGACTTCTTCGTATTTTGAGATATCAGCCTTGATGAAAATCGCCTCTCTACCGCCTTTTTTGATTTCATTTATAGCTTCCGCCCCCGCATCCTGCAGCTCCAGGTCATTGATCACGATGTTGAAGCCTTTTCTAGCCAACTCTAAGGCTATCGCTTTGCCTATGCCTCTAGTAGCTCCGGTGATTAACGCGACTTTGCTGACCTCCTTTTTCTCCTTTATTTCAGGAACGAAGAAGTTGAATTCTCCAAAGTCTGTTACCCTCTTCTCGATCCTCCCCTCCATCCCTATCTTCAAAATGTTGTAGTGCTCATCATCTATCCCGACCAATTGACGTTTTCCTTTCTCGTCTTCAACGATTCCGGATTTCGTGGACTTTTTATAAGGAGGCGTTGGGACGGTCACATCCGTATAACTGATCAATTTTGCCTTCATCTTTACCTCTCCAATATCGAAACTATCGCAACGGAACCGGTCCCGCCGTGTCCTTCGATTATGGCGGTTTTTCGATCCGGGACCTGCCTCTTACCGGCTTCCCCTCGGAGTTGCAAGAACATTTCCACCATGGTTCCCACGTGTGTCGCACCCACGGGATGTCCTTTGGCTTTGAGCCCGCCACTCACATTCACGGGGAGAGATCCGTCGAACATGACCACGCCCTCTCTGACCAATTTGGCGCCTTCACCTTTCTTGGCGAGACCCAGCGCTTCGTAACACATGGGCTCAACTGGAGTGAAAGCATCGTGGACTTCTACGATATCTACATCTTTTGGACTCTTCCCCGCTTCTTTGTAAGCCTGATCCGCTGCTCTTTTCGAGGCGAGTAAAAACGTTGGATCCTGCCTCTCGATTGCCGACAGGTAATCGTGGGCCACACCCATTCCTTTGATAAAGACCGGCGTGTCAGTATACTTCTTCGGATCGGCGCTCAGCAAGACAGAAGCGGCGCCATCACTGATCGTGGAACAATGGAACAATCTGATCGGATCGGCGATCATTCTCGAGTTCATCACTCCCTCTTTCGTGATATCCTTGTGGAAATGAGCCCACGGGTTTCTGAATGCATTTTTATGGTTCTTAACCGAGATATCCGCCCAGTCATCTTCCGTGACGTCATACTTGTGGGCGTACAATCTTATCAGCAAGGCATATGCGCCGGGTTGGGTTATTCCGTACTTCCGCTCCTCGGGAGAGGACCCGTGAGTCAAAAATTCTGTGATTCTGTCGGTTCCGAACTTGTTCATCTTCTCAAAGCCCACGACAAGAACGTTCTTCGCCTCCCCCATCTCGATCATATTCTTAGCTCGATAGATCGCCATGCTCCCGCTCACGCAGGCCGATTCAACTTTGAAACCATAGGCGTCGGGGTTTCCCAAATATTCCCATGCTAAAGTTCCAGTTTGGTGTTGTTCGGAAAAGGCATTGTCTACACAACTCACGATGACACAGTCTATCTCTTTGGGAGAAATGCCATTTTCAACGTTTTTCAAACAGCCATCCATCGCTTCCTTGATGAGATCAGGAGTATCTTGTTCTAACACGCCAAATTTCGTGTGCCCGTAAGATACAATCCCCACTTCCATTCGATCGCCTCAATAAATGTTGATGGACAAATAAATAAGTAATCCCCGCAGGTCCAGCCGTCAACCTGTGATAGTGGCACGACGGTTGAAGGTTGTAAATGTGAAAATAATTCAGAGAGGAGTGCCAATACTTTTCTCCCCCAATGCTAGGCCCCCAGCTTCTGCACGACAACGAACGATTTGGTCTTGCTCAGCCGCCGGCACTCCATAATTTTCACCCTATCCCCAGTGCGAGCGGCGATGCAGGGTGGGTTGTGGGCGTGGAGCTTGGAAGTGCGGCGCTCATATCGCTCGTATTTCGGAATCACCTGCATACGCTCCATCTCGATCGTGACCGCGCGCGACATCTTATCGCTCACCACGACACCTTCGAAGGTTCTGCCTCGCACTGAGAGCGTGCCGTGGAAGGGGCACTTTGGATCGGAACATCGCTCCTTCGGGGGTTTAATTCCCATGCCTACCATAGATTTACCTCCTCCGTCTCACCCGCTCCTCGGGGCGCCCGACGAGCTTCGCTCCTTCAATTTCGACCTCCTCGCCACCGGGAAGGGTGAACATGAATTTAGAGCTTCCCTTGAGCACGGTCTTGGTTCCCTCAGCCTGCTCGATCACCAGCATGTCGCGCGTCTCGTCGATGATGGTGCCGTGGATGCCGAGCAGCGTGGGGTCTGAGCTATTCTCGACCCTAGCCTTGAGCCCAATAAGCTCATGCCGCATTAAGTTTTGCTTGGTTATCGGCATATGCTCCACCTACCTCATGTCGATCATCTCGGGGGAGAAACCCATCCCCACGAGCACTTCTCTAACACGGGCCTTGTGTTTGCCTTGAAGCTCGATCCGGCCCTCTTTCGAGGTTCCGCCGCACGCGAGCTTCGACTTCAAGTTCTTCGTCAGTTCCTTGATGTCGAGTTGTTTCTCGTCTATGCCCTCAACGATGGTCATGATTTTGCCGTATTTTCGTTTTATCGAATATATGTTGATTCGCTGCTGTTCACGGGCGATTTCCTGACAGACGCAGAGTTCCTTGGGCAAGCCACAGACCTTGCATACCTCTGGCAGCTCTCATACACCTCCTTTTTCTTTCATTATCGTGATGACTCGAGCTATCGTGCGGCGGAGTTCGCGGATCCGCGCCGGGTTCTCGGGCGAGCCCCCTGCGGCCACCGTGGCGCGTGCCCGAGCGAGCTCGGTCCTTAGTTCCCGGAGCTTCGCTCGCATCTCCTCGACGTTCATATCTCGGATCTCACTGGGTCTGAGTATCGCCACTCCCCTCACTCTCCTCGGGTTTGGCCTCTTCCGCTCGTTCCCCTTCGGCGGGCTTAGCCTCTGTTTCCTTCTCACCAGCTACCATCGCTGGCGCAGCTTCCTCCGGTTTTGGAGCTTCTTCGGCTGCAATTTTGATCTCGTCGGGCAAGGGAACATCAGGGGGCATTATCAGCACTTTTACCCCCGCTATCCCTGGCTTTAGCTTTGCCGCCGCGTAACCGTGACTAACCAATTTTTCAGCAGGCTCCCCCGCCTTGCTGAGGTAACCCCTGTAGAAGCGCTGGCTGCGGGTGCGCTCCCCAGCTATCCTGCCAGAGATCACAATTTCGACCCCCCGAGCTCCGGCGTTCGTTATCCTGCGCATTGCGCTGTACCCGACCCGCCTTGCACTTATTCCACGTTCGAGGCTGAATGCAATCCGCTTCGCCATGACGGGGGCGCAGAGTTCGGGTTTGGTGAGCTCAACGACTTCGATCTGTGGGTTCTCCAACCCAAATTTCTGAGCTAGTTCGTCGGTGAGGTGCTTTATGCTTTTCCCCTTGCGCCCGATCGCCATTCCGGGCCGCTCGACGTAAAGTGCGACTCTTGTACCGGTGGGAATCCGCCGGATGTCTGCGCCACCGTACCCCGCTCGCTCGAGCTCTCGCCCTAGGAACTCCTCGAGCTCCATGTGTTTCAGGCCGAGTTTGATAAAGATGCGCTCCACGGTCACTAGGCTGCCTCCTTAAGGATGATTTCAACATTGGTCAGCGGCTTGTTGAAGGGAGTGGCTCGGGCGAAAGCACGAGGCAGAAAGCCGGGGATTGTGATTCCCTTGTGGGCGCTCGCGTGCACAATCCTGAGCTTTTCCGCGTCCAGCCCTTTGTACGTGGCGTTGGCCTCGGCATTATCCAAGACCCTTAAGATCGCGCGTGCCGCTTTTGTCGGGAATCGCCCACTTCCTCCCGCCCCCCGCCTGTGCGCGAGCTTCTTTCGATGGCGCTTGAACGGCACAGGCCTTTTTTTGTCGACAACCGCTTGCAAATACTCCTTGGCCCTATCTAGTTTCATGCCCTTGATTGCCCTGCAGACCTCCACCGCGTGCTTCGGTGAAACGCGCATTTCTTTGCCGAGAGCTTTAGCACATGGTTCTTCCGCTTTAGTAGAATAACCGAACTTGGGCATCAGATCACTTTAGCGGGACGTACAAAGAGCTACGGGTCGCTCCAATACCAGGCATCCCATGGGTAACTTTCTTGCGTGTGTGGGAGAACTCGCCGAGGTGGTGGCCGACCATCTCGGGCTTCACCTCGACGATGATGAATTCCTTGCCATTGTGGATGGCGAACTTCAGGCCGACCATCTCGGGCAGGATTACCATCTCTCTACAGTGGGTGCGAATCGGGTTTTCCGTTTTTCCTGCATCTCGCGCCCTTCGGATGCGTTCGATTAACTTCTTCTCTCGGGGTGTGAGTCCGCGAGTGAGTGAGCGTCGCTGGCGCGCAGGGAGGAGCTTCGCGAAGTCATCGAGCGGGAGTTTCTGGAGTTCCTCGATCGAATAACCCCTGAACGTGAACTTCTTCTTCGGCATTGGTTCACCTCTTACCCGTTCTCCTCGCCGCTATTAACCCCACCTTTTGCCCCGGCGGCGCACCCCGCCCCACAGTCTTCGGCCGACCCGCGTGCTTGCCCCTGCCTCCTCCAAAGGGGTGATCAACTACATTCATCGCGACGCCCCGCACGTGGGGATACGGTTTCCCTCGCGCGAGCATGACGTGGTAGCGCTTCCCGGCCTTGACGAACGGTTTCTCTAGACGCCCGCCGCC
>JAGMBM010000126.1 GCA_023129675.1 Hadesarchaea archaeon
ACTATTTTGCGCGCTTCCGTCCGTACGGCAAACGGGTGATCCTGCCACAGCGTAGACAGGTGATGATCACGCAGGGCGGGTCGGGGCGAGTTCTGACACGGCATGTGACGCTGGGAACCCAAAAGCTCTTGCATCGCCTGCAGAATTTTCGCTTCAGATGGGGGGGGAACCTGACGTTGTAGCGCGTCGCGAGCCTCCACGCGAGCTGCACATAGCGATCCGCGAGCTCTGGGCTTTTCCTAAAGACTCCTTCGGCCAGCTTGAAGAGGTACCCCACTCGCTCGGCCGCCAGCTTTTTGTATTCGTTAATTGGGGCACGACGCGCACGATGGCGGGGCATGGGTTACCTCCTCAGGCGAAGTTCTTGGATGCCTAAGGCCTCCTCATATGCGTAGATCGCCCGCGCGGTAACGGTTGGTGCGCGGAGCAATTCTGGGTCTATGCTCACCAGCTCGTCGGAAAGCTCGGCAACGTTCGATAAAAACTCGCCACGTGGGAATTCACCAATCACCGCACAAACTTCATCCTCCTTCGAGATGTCGTTGAAGAGCTCCCTGCAGAGCTTTCGCTGCCCCAGCTCGCTAAACGTTATGACTTTTTTCGACTTGATTCGCTCGATTAGCTCGGCAAGCGAGGCGTTTTCGAGACGGAGCAACGGCCTCTCCGGCGGCGCTTCACCTGTGAGGAAGAGGTGCTCGATCAACCCCGTAAAGCGGTTGAACATCCGGGGGAGGCGAGTGGATGGGTCCACGGTGATGATTTTGTTGTGGCGAGTATGGACGTAGGTGCGGAGTAGCCCCTCTCGGTTGAGGGGTGTATCGAGTGCGAGCAACAGGCAAACGTGCACGATGTCCGGCCTGCCGCGCCGGTCGCCATCGGGCAGCCTCCGCATCGCTTGGTGGTGGAGGCTCGAGTTCAGCAAAAGTTCGGTAGGGCGTCTTCCCCGGCGCCGCGCATGCCACTGGATGACACGGTGGTTAGCGATCTCCCGCGGCACGGTCTCTAGCTCGGCATCTGCTAGGATTAGGTGAAGCGTGCAAACACCAACTGCATTTCGGCAAACAGATATTTTAAGCTAGGACTAAGAACACAGGGGGTCAAGCACTCCCGAGTGGTTGGTTTTAAATGTTCCCCTTAAAAGACGAGAACCCGACTCGGAGAAGACCGATCCTAACTTATGCCTTAATCTCTATAAATTTCGCGATTTTTCTTGTGACGATCCTCACGGGGACCTTCGAGCAATCGATTGAAGAGTTCGGGATGAGACCAGCCGAGGTGCTCGCTAGCAAGCAACTGCACACGCTGTTCACCTCAATGTTTTTACACGGGGGAATCCTGCACATCCTCTTTAACATGTGGTACCTTTGGATATTCGGCGACAACATCGAAGACGTGCTGGGGAGGGGTAAATTCATCCTGTT
>JAGMBM010000127.1 GCA_023129675.1 Hadesarchaea archaeon
TGGCCTTCGCGGCCTTAACCTTCTTCGCCACCCTTGTCGGCCTCCTTGACCTTTTCCTCGGGCTTTGCCCCTTCGGGTGTCTCCTCAGCCTTCTCCGCTTCGGGTTTCTTGGGCTTAGCCTCCTCCTTCGGTTCCTCAGGTTTTGCTTCCTTCGGTTTCTCTACTTTTTTCTCAGGAGGCTTTTCGACCTTCGGTTTCTCCTCGGGTTTTGCCTCCGCCTTGGCCCCCTTTGGCATGTCCCGCTTGAGCAAAAATTTGGGCTCCAGCCCCTCAAGTTGCTCGCGGGAGCTGTAAACGCGGGCAATCCCCGATGCCACCTGGCGACCGTGGGTGCTCGCTAGCTTCTCGATGACGATGAGTTCCTCCGCGACACCAAGCTGGGCCGCGAGCTGGGCGCGCGCGTCCAAGCGCTTTGGGGTTGGCTCCCCCGCGTGATCAGCTTTGAATTTTACTTCAGTACGCTTGAAGAGCGGGTTTTCCGTCTTCTCGATTATCTCGACCTTCATCGTGCACCCCTTTCACCTCGAGCGAAGTTCAATTAAACCTTAGCCCTGCTTATCGGTGCTCCAATTTTCGAGATTGCCTCGCGACAGCTTTTAAATTACCGACTAGTTTTGAATTGCTTTAGTAGCATTTCGAATTCACGACGCTTGGGCTCGGTGACTTCGACGAGCACCAAGCCCTCGCCCGGCTGCCCATAGATGACCGCGGAGCCGAGAGGTGCCGAGAGCACGGCAGGCAAGGTGGCGAGGTCCTCTTCCCCCTCGACGACAATCTTCAGGGGGGGTTTTGCGGCCTCTAAAGCTTCACGCAGCTCCGGGGTGATGCTTCCAGCTTGGTTTTTCACGCGAACGACTGTTGCCTCAAAAGCCTCCACCGCCCGCCTGGTTTTTTCATCGACGGGTAAACGCATGACCTTCATATCGACGACCGCCACATCCGGCCTGATCCCGGCCTCAAGCAACTCCGCTGCCACGACATCGCCGACCGTGATCAACCTAGGGGGGTGAAGCTGCCGCAGGCGTTCGATTGCCGCGGCGACATCCGGGAAAAGCTGGCCCAAAGGGCGCTTTAAAAGCGGCCGCACTTCGTCGGGCAACTCTAACACTACCGAACCCTCAGCGCGTACTTCCCGGGCAGGGTGATGTTAAGCCGCTTGGCGATTTCAGAATCGTTAGGGTCAAGATATTGTTTATAAATATTTAGCTGCTCGTTACCTTCTTTTATTACATATTCTTTTTTTCCATCAAGAATCTTCCATTCTTTATTGTTTATTGGTTGGATCTCCGCTTGCTCGGAAAGGACGTATCTGTGCTGTTTAAATATCTCTCTTAAATTCTCGGAAACTTGCTTTTGTTGTAGTTCTTGTTTTAGTTCTAGCGGCAAGCTAAACAAATACGGCTCAAGCACGACAACGTATCCTGACCAATCACCCGAAAGGGATGTCCCGCTGCATGCCGGGCAGGTGCTCTTCTCGGTAATGAAGTTACAATTACGGCAGGCCTTCTCGGTCAAGCCTTGGCCTCCTTGCGGGCTTCCTTGATCCATTCTAGTTTTCCCAGCCCAAGCTGGCGCATCGTCAGGCCTATCTTTCCGCCTCGTGCCCCTCGACGCACGCTCACCGAAACCACGCGCGTGCGAACTTTATCTCCCTCTTTCAGCGCTCGCTTCGACTCTTTTCCGTAGAGCGCCCCCTTCTTCTTATCATACCCTACGAAATCGTCCATCACCTGAGAGACATGCACTAAACCATCGATGGGGCCCAAGCGCACGAACCCACCAAACTCGACGATCTCGACCACCTCACCAAGCACCACCTCGTTGGCCTCGGGTTTGTAGACGAGAGCATCAAAAGTGACGTCGTGATAGCTTGCCCCGTCACCCATGATTATCCGACCTGTACCGATCTCCTTGAGCTCAATAATCGCCAAAATCGTGCCCACATCCTTATCGGTCAGGCCCTCGTAATCCTTGTTCAAGATGTCGACGATCGCCTCCTTGAGGGGCTCACCGAATCGGGTGGGAGGCACCCGCACGGTATCGCGCACGGTTATTATCTTGTACATTCACTTCACCCCAAATTTTTTCTCATGGTCTAGCCCGAAACCCTCATTTTCTTTGTCGTGCTCATATTTATTCGGCTAGGGTTCGGGATCTCATCCACGTTATCTACCTTCCAAAGGTTAACCATGTTATCCTCCCCACACCTTCAAAATTAGGGGGGCGAAAAGCAGGGCTGCCATGGACATCAGCTTGATGAGGATGTTCAGCGATGGCCCCGAAGTGTCTTTGAACGGGTCCCCTACTGTATCACCTATTACCGAAGCCGCATGGGCCTTGCTGCCCTTACCTCCGAAGCGTCCGGCCTCAATATATTTCTTCGCGTTATCCCATGCTCCACCTGCATTGGCCAACGTAATTGCAAGCAAGAGACCAGTAACTATCGCCCCAACCAGCATCCCCCCCAAAGCTTCAGGACCAAGGAGCAATCCAACAGCCACGGGTGTCACAACGGCCAGCGCAGCAGGGACCACCATTTTCCTTAGAGCGGCCGTCGTGCTGATTTCGATACACTTGTTATAATCGGATTTCGCCCGCCCTTGCATGAGCCCAGGGATCTGTCTGAATTGCCTGCGCACTTCCTTAACGATTAATGATGCACCTTCCCCGACCGCCCTCATTGTAAGCGCGCAGAATACAAAAGGTAGCATACCCCCTATGAGGAGCCCAATAATAATTAGATAACCGGTTGGACCAATGATGTCCAGTGCTGAGATATTCGCCGCCTGGGTATATGCTGAAAACAGCGCGAGTGCCGTTAGCGCCGCTGAACCAATTGCAAATCCCTTACCTATCGCGGCCGTTGTATTTCCAACTGCATCCAGCCTCTCAGCGCGCACCCTCACCTTTCGCCCCATCCCGGACATCTCAGCGATTCCCGCAGCATTGTCGGCGACCGGTCCATAGGTGTCGGTAGCAAGCGTCATGCCCAGGGTGCTTAACATCCCGACCGCGGCGATCGCTATCCCATATAGCCCAGCGAAATAGAATGCCAGCCCGATTGCTGTACATATCGCAATTATTGGGATTACCGTACTTAGCATGCCTACTGAGAACCCGCTGATGATGTTAGTTGCGGGGCCAGTCTGGGACGATGTCGCAATAGATCTCACCGGTGAAAACCTATCTTCGGTAAAATATTCCGCAGACAAGCCAATCGCAACTCCTGCAACCAAGCCGGCTAACATCGCATAAAAAATCTCCATGACATCGATGAGATACCATATCAACAGGAAGGAAACCACCGCCATCAGGATGGCGCTCCCAAACACCCCCTTGTTGAGAGCCGCATGAAGGGTTTTTATTCCAGTACCCCTTCCCACCCGCACGAAAAAAGTTGCCACGATCGAGCAAAATATCCCGACCGCCGCAAGTGCAAGAGGAAGCACTATTACACTTTGGGGGAGTTCTCCTAGATTAAATGCGACGACCCCTAACACCATCGCGGCGATGATGGAACCAACGTATGACTCAAACAGATCTGCACCCATCCCCGCAACATCTCCGACGTTATCACCGACGTTGTCAGCAATTACCGCCGGATTTCTTGGATCATCCTCGGGTATCCTCGCCTCAACCTTCCCAACTAAGTCGGCCCCCATATCCGCGGATTTGGTATATATTCCACCACCGACCCGCGCGAAAAGCGCTATCGAGCTGGCCCCGAATCCAAAACCAACGATGATCGTAGGGTCTTCCCACAAGTGGTACAAGACGCTCACGCCCAAAATCCCGAAACCAACAACACACATCCCCATTACTGCGCCGCTCGAGAACCCAACCTTCAGCCCCCTTCTGATGCTTCTCCTAGCCGCCTCCGCAGTTCGGGCGTTCGACTTGGTGGCGACCCTCATCCCTATGTTACCCGCCAATGCGGAACAAAATGCTCCAAACGCAAAAGCCGATGCAGTCTGCAGATTTATCGCCAGTGCCAAAAGTGCCACCACGATAACCGCGTAAACGACCATCACCCGATACTCCTTGTTCATGAAAGTCATCGCCCCCCGGTAGATAGTGTCGGAAAGTTCCCGCATCCGCGCGGTCCCGACGGGCTGCCGCATGATCTTGAAAGTCAAGTAGCCCGCGAACGCAAGGGCAAGCGCACCCGCCATGAACGCCAGCATCACGAGTTCAAATCCAACCATTCCATGACCTCTCAGGAATTTTCCATCTTCTAAATCCAACCGTCTATTGCAAGGTGAGACTTTTGCCGTAAATATATTACTGGAACCCCACGGCGTCGGAGCTCCTTTCGTAAATCAGCGTCCGTCGTCCCAACTCCGCAACGCCCCCTGAGTGCCAAGTTCAGGATCGCCTCATCCGCTGCACCTTTGACCTTAATGACTTCCCCACGCTTGGCTAGGATCAATCCGATCTTGGCTGCCGTCCTTTCCTTGGGCTTGCCCTGCTCGGAAATTCGCCTGAGCTCTTGGAGGACTGGACTTGGGATAGCGAGTTCATAGGGTTGTTCGAGCAACCTGTCGAACTCCCCCACAACATCCACGCCATATAAACCTGGGATCATCAAGAAACTCGTGTCCGCGATGACTCGCAACCAAATTCCTCATCAACTTATAATGCCGTAACCGATGAGGCGCCACCTTCCGGCGACGCGTCGACTCAGCGCTGTCCGGGACCCCTGATCAGCGCAGACTGGCAGCTTGAGTTTGATCGTGGCTCGGTCCCCTCGGGCACTCGCGATCGCGCCCACGGTCATCGCCGTCCCTACGTTCAACATCAGCGGTTCCCCCGTGACCAAGGGCTTCACCTCAAGCTCCTTGGGAAGTCCAACGACGCGCTTCATCAAGTGAACCTCAAGCTCGAGTGTCTCCAGCACCTCTGGCAAGCTCCCGGGTGCCCCCACGACCGAGCCCACGAGCGAATCACCTTTGGTCAGCGATGGGTCGAGCCCGGTGCCCACGCCGATGAGACCGCCCGGCACCGCCTCCTCGACCCGGCTTCCCCCCGCATACAGACTCACTATATTTGAGTCCAGGTGTTGCCACGTGGTTCGCCCCTCCCGGCTCGCACGTATGCCTGGACGGGTCTCTATTTTCTCGCCTTCCCGAAGCTTTCCCCAGAGGAGGGAGCCGCCCAAGACCCCACCTACTAATTTTTTGGGCTTGACGCCGGGACGATTTACATCGAACGAGCGGGCGACGTGCATCCGAGCTGGCTTGGAGAGGTCTCGCTTCGGCGTTGGGATGTGCTCCTCGATCACATGAATTAGCCTGTCGATGTTCGCTCGGTGAATCGCAGAAATTGGAATCACCGGGGCATCCGCGGCGGAGGTGCCCGAGAGGAACTCCTTAATCTGCTCGTAGTGCTGCATCACCTTCTCGCGCGAAACGAGCTCAATTTTATTTTGCGCCACGACGATGTTGCGCACTCCGATGACGTCAAGGGCCATCAGGTGCTCCTTCGTTTGAGGTTGAGGACAGAACTCGTTCGCCGCTATCACGAGCACGGCTCCATCCATAATCGCGGCTCCAGA
>JAGMBM010000128.1 GCA_023129675.1 Hadesarchaea archaeon
AGTTCCAGAGCCATGATGACGCCAAAGAGAACACCACGCGTTTATCTCTTATAAATCTAATTTTTAGATAGATTGGTGAAGTGTTTGATAGTCGAAATCATCACGATAGGCGAGGTCGAGCGCCCGCTGCTGGAGGACCTAGCTCGCGAGCTCACGAAAGCCTACGCCCCGCTTGTCGAGAGTTGCCTCATCGGCGCCTCGCTCCAAATGCCACCAGCCGCATACAACGCTCGACGCAACCAGTACGATGCAGATCTGATTTTGGAGCGGGTGCTGTACAGGATAACTGGTGAAAACCGGGTGCTAGCATTACTCACCACCGACCTTTACACTCGCTCACGCAACCTCAACTTCATATTCGGCCAGGCCCAGTGTCCGGGCAGGGCTGCGCTCGTCTCGCTTTGCCGTCTTGATCCGAGTTTTTACGGGCCACCGCCCAATCGCAAGCTTTTCTTTCAGCGCGCGACAAAGGAAGCCATCCACGAGCTCGGGCACACTTTCGGGCTTGGACACTGCGCGAACCCAAGTTGCGTCATGTCGTTCTCAAACTCCATTCTCGACGTGGACGAGAAGAAACCTGCTTTCTGCAAAACCTGCCGGCGAAAACTGCACCGTCAAACCACTTTAATCATACACGTCTGTCGGTAGCCCGTGATCACACGGATGTAGCCTCGAAACTCGCGGTCGAGCTTCGCGTCGTCGGTATCGACTTTTAGCGTGTGGGTTGCTTTCAGCTTGTTGGGGGTCGCAAGTACCCAGACGTTCTCCTTCCCAACGCGCTTGATGATGACCGAGCTGAGCTGCTGGTTACCGCGCCCTAAGATGAAACCCTGCCTCCCGATAGGGCTCACGATTATTGTTATCGGTTTTTTCTCGATCACCTCAAGGATATGTTGTTCATTCGTATCGCGTGCTAGCAATTTGTAATTCTCAATTAAGTCCACACCAAGCAAGGTCGAGTTGTAGATGCCAAGCTCCTCCGCAACCGCTCGCGTGGTCGTGCCGGGGCCAAGTGCGTATATACGCCCCCTTTCCATCGACTCGACCACCCAGCGTGCAATCGCTTTTTGGTCAGCGAGCTCGTAACCAGTGCTTCCCTCCTTGGTAGCCTGCATCATGACTGGTTCGTATGGCACCTGCGCATAGCCCTTGAGCTTCGCCACGAGACGGTTCTCACGGTAAGCTTCTTCATCTATGTCCATAACCTCTGCCTCTCGTAGTGGCAACCCCTCACTCAAGAAACGTGCCGCAACTTCACCCGCCGTTTGGGGCGTGTTCGCGAAAGCGGCGCTGTGCATCTTCACGCCGGTCGGGATGCCCAAAATCGGCACTTGAGTTCCTATCGCTTCGATTACATCACTCATCGTGCCATCGCCGCCCGCAATGAGGATGAGGTCGACTCCCTGTTCTAACATTTCTCTAGCAGCGTGCTTGGTGTCCTCCGCGGTGGTTTTACCTGAAGTTATGTGCCCGATCACCCGAGCTTCCAGACCCGCTTCGCTTGCCTCTGCCGCCCCCATCTCGGCTGGGTAAGTTATCAGCTCGAACTCCACCCCAACACGCTTCAAACCCCCCAGCGTTTCTACTGCCCTAGCTGGAGAAACCGTGTCAGCGCCGAGTTCCAGAGCTTTCGCAACCGTGTCCGCGCCATCCGTGCCTTTCAATCCGACTCGTCCGCCCATGCCTGCGATCGGGTTGATGATAAGACCGAGCTTTTTCATTCCTTCGCCGATTTACGATACGCGCGCCAGCTCAAAATAGGTTGGCGCGAGGCCTTTACTTCATCCAGCCTGCCTATCGCGGTTGCAGTGGGAGCTGAGCGCACTCTGTCGGGGTCTGACTTCGCCTCCTCGGCTATCGTCTTCAAGGCATCCACGAATCGATCGAGCTCTTCTTTAGACTCGCTCTCGGTCGGTTCGATCATCAGCGCCTCGGGGACGATCGGTGGGAAATAGTAGGTTGGGGCATGCATGCCAAAGTCGAGCAACCGCTTGGCGACGAAGTGCGCCCAGATGTCCGTCTCACGCTTCAGTGGTTCGGCACTGAAGACGACCTCATGCTTACAAGGGCCGCTCGCATCGAACTTTAGCTCATAACCCTCAACTCTGAGCAATTTGCGCATGATGTAGTTAGCGTTGAGCACCGCCGCATCGGTCACCTCGTTTAATCCTTCGGCACCCATAAGCAGGAGGTAAGCATATGCCTTCACGAACACGCCGAAGTTTCCGTAGAACCCCTTGATTTTGCCTATCGAGTGCGGGCGGTCGTAGTCGAGAGAATAGCGGCCCCTCTTTTCATTGTACTCTACCAACGGCACGGGGAGGAACTTCTCGAGTTCCTTTTGCACGCCGACGGGTCCAGCCCCCGGGCCGCCCCCACCGTGAGGCGTTGAAAAGGTCTTATGTAGATTGAAGTGAACGATGTCGAAGTCCATGTCACCCGGGCGTGTCTTGCCCAAGATACCGTTCAAGTTCGCGCCGTCGTAGAAAAGCAAGCCTCCAGCATCATGAACCACCCCAGCTATGTTGATGATTTGATCCTCAAACAGACCCAACGTGTTCGGGTTCGTCAGCATCAAAGCTGCGCTGCGTTCGGAGACTGCTGCTTTCAGAGCCTTGAGGTCAACGCGCCCACGGGCATTCGACGGCACGGTTACAACCTCATATCCAGCCATCGCCGCGCTCGCTGGATTCGTGCCGTGAGCAGAGTCGGGCACTATGACCTGATTCCGTTTGTCGTCGCGCTTAGATTTGTGATAAGCACGCGTGAGCAACATCGCGACAAACTCGCCATGCGCGCCAGCTGAGGGTTGTAAGGAAACGCGCGCGACGCCTGCGACTTCTGCGAGACAGCGCTCCAGCCTGTACATTAACTCGAGCGCTCCCTGCACCGTTTCCTCGGCTTGATGGGGGTGAATGCAGCTAGCGGTTTCGAGTGCAGCAAGCTCCTCGCAGACTTTCGGGTTGTACTTCATGGTGCAGGAGCCAAGCGGGTAGAAGCCAGAGTCAACGCCGTAGTTCATCTGCGAGAGGCGGGTGTAGTGCCGAACGACCTCAGGCTCCGAGAGTTCTGGCAGCTCTAGCTTTTCACGCAGGAGTTCCTTGGGCACGTTTATACGTTCGCGCGGTTTTTCGGGCGATGCCCACCCAACGCGCCCAGGCTTGCTAAGCTCGAAAATCAGTGGTTCGACCCATCGCGCTTGTCGATAGTTCATCGCCTCTCCCCCAAGAGTTCCTTTAGCGCGCTTGCCAAGCGGTCGATGTCCTCGCGAGAGTGCAGCTCGGTCGTGCAGAGCAGAGCCGTCTTCCCCAGCTCTGGGAACTCCTCGCGAAGTGGTTTGCCACCTTGGATGCCGCGCTTCAGCAGCCCGGCGTTGAGTTTTTGGATTGATAATACACGTGTGTCATCGCAGTTCAGCGTGAACTCGTTAAAGTGAGGAGCGTCGAAGATAGGTGACCTCAAGCCTTTGATCGTGTTGAGTTTTTTCATCGCATAGCTTGCGTTGCTAGCGCAGAGTTCAGCGAGATTGCACAATCCTCGTGGGCCGAGCGAAGCAAGATAAATCGCCGCCGCAACCGCGCAGAGTGCCTCGTTCGTACAAATGCTCGAGGTTGCTCGCTCGCGGCGGATGTGCTGTTCACGCGTCTGTAGGACCATGCAGTAGCCACGCGCCTTGTCGTCAAGCGTCGTCGTCGCGCCTATCAGCCTGCCCGGTAGTTGCCGCATGAGCTTTAGCTCGTCGCGGCACGCGAAGATCCCCAGCGATGGGCCCCCAAAGCTGACTGGATTGCCGAGAGGCTGTCCCTCACCCACAACGATGTCGGCACCGTAGGCGCCGGGGGCCTTGAATAAGCCGAGCGAAATGGGATTAACCCCAACTACAAAAAGCGCCCCAGTTTTATGTGCCGCTGCCGCTATCTCGTCGCCCTGCGTTTCTAGGAAACCAAGGTAGCTGGGGTTCTCGATGTAAACTCCTGCGACATCCCCACCGAGTTCTGCGCGAAGCTGCCTGAGGTCGAGCTGTCCCGTGCGACGATCGTATCCGACCTCTACCACCTCCAGGCCCGGACCCGATGCATAGTTTCGGAGCACGGAAAGGCGATCCTTGGAGATGAGTTTGGGGACGATGAATTTTTGCCTCCCCGTCACCCGGGCGCACATGAGCGCTGCCTCGCCCAGCGCCGTGGCCCAATCGTACATAGAGGAGTTCGCGACCTCTAGCCCAACGAGCTCGGCGATCATGCTTTGGTACTCGAACAACGCTTGGAGCATGCCCTGGCTTGCCTCGGGTTGATAGGGGGTGTAGGAGGTGAGAAACTCGGAACGCTGCACGAGCGAGCGGACGTGTGCAGGTACGTGGTGGGGCCAGACACCTCCCCCGAGAAAAGAGAGCATTTGGGTGAATGGTTTGTTTTTCGCGAGTATCGCTTGCACGTGGCGTTTGACTTCGAGCTCGGACATCGCGGGTGGGAGCTTCAGCTTGCGCTTGAGGCGAATTTGGTGTGGGATGTCGGCGAAGAGCTCGTCGATGCTCGCGACGCCGATCTCGCGCAGCATCTGCTCTCGAATCTCCCGCGTATTCGGGATGTAGGGGTGGCCCATCCGCACCAGCTCACTAGAGTTTCTTCAGGTATTCTGCGTACGCCTTGGCGTCCATCAGTTGCTTGAGTTCAGCCTCGAGAGCGCTGGGCTCGAGCACGCAGATCCAGCCCTCGTTATAGGGGCTCGTGTTGATAAGCTCTGGGCGCTCCTGAAGCACTGCGTTTATCTCTTTAACTGCGCC
>JAGMBM010000129.1 GCA_023129675.1 Hadesarchaea archaeon
CCTGCTTGACTTGCTTGCCGGCCTCTGGCAGCTCAACGTAAACGATATCACCCAGCTTGCTCTGTGCGTAATCAGTTACCCCCACGCGGGCTAGCTTTCCCTCGAGCTTGACCCACTCGTGCTCACGGCTGTAGTAAAGACCCTCGGGCACGTTATAATTGCCTTCTTTCATTATGCTCACCTCGCCACTAAAACTCGCACACCAAAACTTAAAGGTTACAGTTCAGGTTACACCCAACTGGCTCCAAATAGTCACGATATCTTGAGAAGATAGCTTTTTTGGGTAATTGTAAATCGGCCCCCTTGGTGACTCATTATAAAACGGACGATTACAGCCCGGGCAGCCCGACGTGCGGAAGGGCTCGCCCGACTCGATTGTTTCACGTAAGACATCCTGTTCCACCCCAAAGTCCACGATCCGCTCATTTTCGAAACGCATCCGCTCGGCTCTGCTCAGGTTGTTAACGATCAAAAATCTAGCGAGTTGGATTCTGCGGTAGCTGGCAACATCCGGCTGAGGGTGGCCCGAGAGCGGGGTGCCAGCGATGGGGGTGAACGCGAACAACGCGATGATGATACCTCGACCATGCAAAAGTTGGATCCTCTCCACCATGTCCTGCTCACTTTCACCCAACCCCACGATGAGATGGGTCGAAACTCGATTGCTGAAGATGGTTCGAGCGTGTTCCAGCGCCTCGAGATGTGCCTGCCATGTGTAACTGCCGCCTTTGATACCCTCGAAAAGCTCGGGCGTCACTGCGTCAAGAGCAATGCTCACCCGCTCGGCTCCGGATTCAACGAGGCGTTCGATATCTTGTTTGGTCAGCGGCTGGCAAGAGACGGAAATCGGAAGTCCGCATGCGTTGCGCACGCACATCACGAGCCCACAGAGGTCATCGACGACGTTCGGGTGGTTGACCGCTTGGATACAAACGCGCTCGAATTTATTTGAATTTTTTTTCAGTGCCGTGAGGACCTTTTCTAACTCAAAACGCGGCCAAATTACGCGCGACAGCATTCGCAGGTCGGCCGTGGCCTCTCGCGCTTGGGGACAGAACTTGCAGTTCGCGCTGCAGCGGCCTTCGTAGTAGGTCAGGAAGTGGGCGGTCGTTGGGGCTACTGTAAGCTGCCCACGCCAGAGGCCGAGTAAGACCCCGGTGCCAAAAGCCACCCTCACATTAGCAATCGAAGTTCGCTGCCATTGCCCTTGCAGGCCCTTCGAATTTCCCATCAACTCACTCAACTTTTACTATCAGCTGGGTGGACCGGTTTTGTAGTACGGGCTGAGTTTGTAAATGAGGGCAAAAATCGCCAATAGCACAAGGACGACAGCTGCCGCCCATGCTGCTGCAAGCAACTGATCGGCCCCCCCTACCGTGGGCGCTGCCGCAGCTGAAAACATTATATCTCCTCTCAAGTTGTTCAACGGCCCAGAATAGGTAAGTGCGGTCAGCCACGCATTGTCATCGAAAAGCTCGGCCACATTCGGGCTTATCTGCTGCAACTCATTTTTGTTCACCTCAAACTCGATCGGGACATTTCCCCCGCCGGCGGTGAAGGATGCAATGGAGAAGCCAGCAGCTTCGACCGAGCTCGCGTCAAGATTGTCGTTGGTTAAAGTGAAGAGGGTTATATCGGTCGCGCCTGATGCAAGCGAGGAAATCTCAAGCGGGAAGTAGAGGTAGTCGCTCTTGAAGGTGTAAATGATTGGCTGGACGCTCTTCCACCGATTGCTCAAGTCTATTATATCAAGAACCCAGTAATTCATTCCCCGCTGTAGGTAAATCGCTGCCAAATCCTCGAGCCTGCTCCAAGAAACCTCTCCCGCGTTCTCCACCAACAGGTTTTCCGCAAAATCAATGAGTTGCGAAGAAGTGCTGACTTTTAGAATTGTGATGTGGTGGGCGCCTATGTTTTCTTGAAAGAGAATCTCAAGCGGTGCACCTTCGGGTGCCCCTAAACCGCGCGTGCTATATGTGTCCGTCGTGAAATTGAGGAGCATGGACTCGATAATCATGAACGAGTCAAAGCTTCCGGCTTCAGGGGTAGCGGGCCGAGAGGGAATGGGGATAAGTTCGAGCACCCAAGTGTTCTCGCTCGCCCAAACGTCGGTCGAAAGGATTAGCACCTCATTTTCCCCGTCCCATGCTATAATCGCCTTTTGCCCGGGCTCATAGACTGAAACACCTCCAGGGACAACCATGCCACGATCCGCCGCAACTGCTGGCAGCATGATGAAAATCAGCAAACATGCGAGAGGCCAAACGTATATGCGCATACCTTTCCCAGCGTAGGGTCTGGCTAGCTCGGGCTTAAATTTTGTTTCACACTTGAAACGAATTCACCCTCCGCTGGAACGGCGCAGCACGCGTCAAGCCTCTTCACCTCCAGCCCCATC
>JAGMBM010000013.1 GCA_023129675.1 Hadesarchaea archaeon
GAAAGTTTTCTACGGCAGGTGACACGCCGAACGCTGAGGAGCGCGGCTCGAATTTGACCGAGCTCCTGCTTTAGCTCCTTGTAGCGAATGGCGCCCTCTCTTTCGGATCGGAGCTTTTCCATCTGTGATGAAATCTCTCCGAGGATGGCGTTCATCGAGTTGAGGTTGGTTTCGACGCGCTGGAGTTCCGAAAGCGATCGCTGCTTCTTTTCATCGTACTCCGCGACCCCCGCTAGGTCATCGATGATTGTACGGCGGTCGAATGAGTCGATCTTTATCAAGCGGTCGACGTCCCCCTGCATGATGAAGTTGTACCCCCCGGGGCTGGACAAGCTATTCGAGAGCAGGTCAACGATTTCCTGTCGCGAGGAGCGCTTTCTGTTTATCCGGTACACGCATTTGCCGCTTCGGTCCACCTTTCGAGATATCACTACCGTAGTCGAATTAATGGGCAGCGCGCTGTCATCATTATTAAAATGGAGCGAGACCTCGGCGAAGGGAGCCGGGCGCTGGCCGTTGCCCCCGTTAAAAAGGAGATCAGAGAATCGCTCGGCGCGCATGAGCTTTGCGCTCATCCTACCTAGCACGAAGCAGAGCCCATCGACGACGTTGCTCTTACCCGAACCGTTTGGCCCGACGATGGCCGTCAAACCCCTCGAGAGGGGGATGCTTACCTTTGAATTTCCAAATGACTTGAAGCCCCGGAGCTCGATCTTGTTTACGTACGCCACGTTTTCTACCCTAGGAGGATTATTCACCCCCCTCCCCGATCAGCCTCCAAAAATTGTTTTATTTTCATCATTTATCGTTAAAAATTTTTCGCTTTTGAGTTTTTCGACGTATTTTATGAAAATTTGGAAAAAAATCAGGAAATTTAGGTAAAAAAGCGTTGGCAAAGAAATTAAGCCGTTCAGACGGAGCCCTAAAAGTTTAAAGCAGCACAGAGAAGTTGTTTCGGGATTGCTTGGTTATCGAAAAGCTCCCGATAGCAAAATTACCGGGCGTGGCTAGACTGCAGGCAATGGCGGCGAAGTACTACGAGCAGCAGTTGTTGGAGGAGGTAATGCGGCGGGGGAACATCCCGCGGCACGTGGCGATAATTCTGGACGGCAACCGCCGCTTCGCGCAGAAGGTGGGGCTGGATAAGCTGCGGGGGCACGACCTTGGGGCGAAGAAGCTCGATGAAGTGCTGGGGTGGTGTCAGGAACTCGGCATCAAGCACATCACGATTTACGCCTTTTCAACCGAGAACTTCAACCGCTCCAGCGAGGAGTTAAAAGTGCTCATGGATCTGTTTGTCGAGAGGTTCAAAAAGGTGGTGAAGGACGAGCGCATTCATAAATACAAAATACGCGTCCGTGCGATAGGCGATCTGAGTTGTTTACCCAAGCAGGTAAGGGAAGCGATCGAGGAAGCGCAAGAGGCAACTCAGGGCTACGATGGATACACCCTAAACATCGCTGTTGGCTACGGCGGCAGGGCCGAGCTTACCGAGGCGGTCCGGCGAATATGCAAGCGCATCGAGCGGGGCGAGCTCAAGCCGAGCGATGTTGACGAAAGCATCATAAATAGTCACCTCTACACCGCTGGCCTGCCCGACCCTGATTTGATCATCCGCACCAGCGGGGAGGAGCGGCTGAGCGGTTTCCTGCTCTGGCAGTCGGCTTACAGCGAGTTCTACTTCTGCGAGGCGAACTGGCCCGAGTTCAACAAGATTGAATTCCTGCGCGCTATCCGCACCTACCAGGGGCGAGAGCGAAGGTTTGGAAAATGAGGGCGGAGATCGCGATAATTGGTGGCTCCGGTGTTTATTCGGTAGAGGCTCTTAAGGGGGCGAGCACTACCGTCGTTAGCACGCCATATGGCAATTCACCCGAGATCACCATCGGCAGGTTGGGTGGGCGCCGAGTCGCATTTTTACCCCGCCACGGCAAGGGGCACACCGTGCCACCCCACCTCGTCAATTATCGCTCGAACATTTGGGCGCTCAGCGAGCTGGGGGTAAAGCGGGTACTCGCGACGACCGCTTGTGGCTCGCTCAATCCCCGAATGCGGTCAGGTGAACTCGCGCTCCTCTACCAGTTCATCGACTTCACAAAACGGCGTCCCCAGACCTTTTACGAGGGAGGCGAGGGAGGCGTCGTGCATGTCGACGTCACCGAGCCTTACTGTCCTGAGCTGCGAGATGTCCTACGTGAGGCAGCCAGGGGTCTCAAGCTCAAGCTCCACCCCCGCGCGACTTATGGGTGCACCGAGGGCCCGCGCTTCGAGACGGCTGCTGAGGTCAGAGCGTTGCGTCGGTTGGGCTGCGACCTCGTGGGGATGACGAATGTGCCTGAGTGCGTGCTGACCCGGGAGCTCGAGATATGCTATGTGGCGGTTGCGGTCGTGACGAACTTCGCGGCCGGCATCTCGAAAGCGAAGCTCACCCACACGGAGGTTGTCGAGCTGATGAAGGAGAACATCGGCCGAGTTCAAAAGTTGTTGTTCAAGGCGATTCCGAGGATACCAAAAAAACGTTCGTGCACGTGTGTGCATGCACTCGAGGGGGCAGCGGCAAGGACTTAGCTATTCCCCCTCGTAAACCTCTTCGGAGTACTCGGGGGTTTCCAGCTCGAACTCCCGTTCGGCGGGCTTTTTCTTCTTTTTCTTCTTCTCGACGATGACGGGGATCTCCTTTGCATCCTTCCCCTTCTCGCTGATCTTGTAGGCCGCACGCTTCTTTATCTTGCTTTTATAGCCGCAGCGCGGGCAAGCCAGTCGCTTCGAGCGCTGGACCTTCGTGGGGATAAGCATGCTGCCACATTTTGGGCAAAATTCCATGAGCATCACCAACGGGATTGAATTTTTAGGGGTAAAACTGCCTTATAAAGATATCGCTCGAGCTCGGCTAGGCGAGGTTCTCTTCCGTTTACTTGGCCTTGGCCGCCACCCGCTCGACGCGCTCCTCTATCGTTCTGGGCTGGTCCAAACGCTCATCTATGCGGAGCGTCGTGATCACGCGCTTGGCGCCAGCGCCGATGACGGCCCGGTGGGCGGCTTTCGCGACCTCCAGTACGGTCTCTAGGTCGGCCTCAAAGACCGTGCTCGTAGGGCAGAGTTGGTACTTCACTCCAGCCTTCTTGACCTCGCGTAGGGCAGCCGCGATGTAATCGCTCAAACCCGTGCCTGAAGTCCCGATCGGCACCACCGAGAGCTCGGCCACCACGAATTGTTTCATCCGGTTCACCAGTGAGCCAATATATATGCGGTCCCAATAAGTATGCGCGGTGAACGAATGTACCTCGTGCTCGGCTGCGGTGATGTCGGGTTTTCGGTGGCGAGCAGGCTCAAGGAGCGCGGCGTGGAGCTAGTGGTGGTCGATAAGGACGATAAAAAAATCGAACCGCTCACAAAGATGGGCTTTAGCACTTTCATGGGTGACTTTTGTCTGTCCAAGGTGCTCAAAGACGCCGGAATCTCGCGAGCGGAGGTCGTACTTCTCATGGTTCCAGATTTCCGCGCTACCGAGCGGACGCTGGGGACGATCAATCGCTTGAGGACGGAGCTGAAGATAGACCCCGTAGTCGTCACTCGAGTTCTGGACGAGGCGGAGACGGTGGAGGCGAAGCGACTCGGCGCCAGCGATGCCATACCCTCATCCCAGATTCTCGCGAACTTCGCCCTCAGTAGGTTTGAGGAGCTGAAGGGAATGGCTAAGGAGAAGCGCCTGCGCGCGCTGCTCCAAGAATACAACGGAGGGCGAATGGCGATTGTGCTCCAAACGAACCCCGACCCAGACGGGATCGCGAGCGGTGTGGCGCTGAAACGTTACGCAAAGGCGTTCGGGATTGACGCCGACATCATCTATGATGGGGACATCGGGCACCCGCAAAACCGAGCCCTCGTCAACTTGCTTGAGTTAGACCTTAAACGAGCAAAGTATGTCAATTTCAACAGATATAGGGCTTTCGCGCTTGTTGATGTTGCGACCCACGCCAACTGCGCCCTACCAAAGGAAATTCTGCCTACGATAGTGATTGATCATCACACCGTGCCCTCCAGCGAAGTAGGAGCAAGGTATCAGGATATCACGAAGGTGGGATCTGCATCGACTCTTTTAACGAATTATCTTAGGTACGCCATGGTCGAGGTCGATAGGGCAACTGCAGCTGCGCTCGTAATCGGGATTCTCACCGACACCCAGAACTTCACGCGGGGGACAACTCCCACCGACTTCGACGCTTTCGAGCACCTCATGAAGCTGGCTGATCTCGATCTGGTTGGGAGGATCCAGTCTCCCGCGGTTTCCCCCGAGGCCCTCGACGTGCTCGCGCGAGCCATCAAGGGGAGCAAACTCAAGGGAGGATACCTAATAACCTACGTGGGTGAAGTCAAGGACCGCGACCTAATCGCCCTGACCGCGGACTTCCTGCTGAAGCGCGAGGGGGTGATGACCGCGTTCGTCTACGGAATTTGCGGTGATGCTGTCTACGCTTCGGCTCGGACAAACGATGTGTCGCTGCACTTGGGACAAGTGCTCAAACAGGCATTCCTCCCGATTGGCACGGCGGGCGGACATGCGCGGATGGCGGGAGCGACAATTCTGCTAAGGGCTTTCGGTAGGGTTTCAAAAAGGGCCCTTAAGGCTGAAATCGACCGCAAGGTTGGACGAAGGTTTTTGGAAGTGATCGGCGTGGTCAAGCCAAAGGCCAAACGAAAACGAGCCAAGCGTTGAAAGTGCCCCCAATGGGATACCTGCGCGCAGCCCTCGGGAATCAATTGACGAGTGAGGAACTTGGGCTTTTACCCGCGGGTTTTGACCGG
>JAGMBM010000130.1 GCA_023129675.1 Hadesarchaea archaeon
GTCGCAGGTCCCTCGCGCTTTAGGGTGAGGCTCACGCTGCACTTCGGGCAGCGTCCTTCGCGGCAGCCGCACTCGCTGGGGGGGACGTAACCCTTTAGTGGGGTGCGGAGGGGGATCAAGGCGAGCCGGTGGGTTAGGATCTCGTCGTACATCGCAGAGTCGTTCACCTTGAACTCCACCTCGTCGATCGCCATCACGAGGATCTCGCGCATCGCTGCCCTGCGGAGGGCGTTGGCGAAGGCGGGGCTGGAGTCGGAGAGCATGAGCTCCATCTCGTCTCCTTCGAGTTTTTTGATCTCGACCTGCATCGGACCACCAAATTCTAACAACGATAGGGTTGGGTTCGCTTAAATATTTCTTTTTGGGTGCCTCTTAAGAAGAAACGCAAAGGGCATCCAAAAAGGAGCTATACGCGGCGCCCTCTCCTCCCCCCACGACGACGACAACCGTCATGTGGAGTCGGCGTGGTGTCCTCAATTCGCCCGATTCTTAAGCCGGCCCGCGCTAGCGCCCGAATTGCAGCCTGTGCCCCTGGCCCTGGACTCCTCGACTCGCCTCCTCCTGGCGCACGCACTTTGATGTGAATGCCTGTGAAGCCCTTCTCCATCGCCTCCTCGGCCGCGCGCATCGCAGCCTGCATCGCCGCGTAGGGTGAGGACTCCTCGCGGTCGGCCTTCACGACCATACCTCCCGACCAGCGGGCCACGGTCTCGGCCCCGGTGAGGTCGGTGATGTGGATGATGGTGTTGTTGAAGGATGAGTAAATGTGAGCGACTCCCCACTTTCCGTTGGTCATGTTGCCTCCTCCTTCGGCTTCTCAGCCGCTTTTTCGGTTTCCTCGGGTTTCGCTTTAGCTTTCTCCTCGGTGCCGGGCTCGGCCGCCGGGGCTTCGGGTTGAGGCTGCACTTTGAAGGACGAGCCCTTCGCGTACCCAATCGTGCCCTCTTCCTCGAGAGGGACCAAGTAGCTCGGCACCATGACCTGCTTACCGGCGATGACTATGTGGCCGTGGAGCACGAGTTGTCGAGCCTGAGGTGGAGTCTTGGCCAAGCTCTTTCCGATGAATGAGCGTTTGGAGGCGGCGCTCGAGCAAGTTCTCAACGTTCAAGCCGAGCACGTCATCCAGTATCGCACCCTCGCCCACGAGCCCAAGGCGGCGGAGGCGCGATAGAAGTTGTTTGGACTCGAGTTCCGCTTGGGGGCCAGAGGCGGCGAGCAATTGTCGGGCCTGCCGCCTGAAGTTTCGGAGCAGGGTCTCGGTCCGCCATACCTCTTCCTTTCGGCGAAGCCCGTATTTATGAAGGAGTTTATCCTCGGCATCCATCCGCTCCTTCTCCCAAGGATGCGAGGGCCTGAGGTATTTCTTACGCTGACGCTTCATTCTTTCTTCTCCTCAACTTTTTTCTCTTCCTTCTTTTCCTTCTCCTCCTTCTCCTCCCTTCGCCCTCGCCTGCCCTTCTCTGCTTTCGCGGTTTCTTCGCGGATTCGGACTTCTTTACGCTTCACGCCTACCACCAAGCCCTTGCGACCGGTCGTACGGGTGCGCTGCCCTCTCACGGACAGGCCAAGTTCATGTCTAATGCCTCGACGACTTCGGATCCGGCGCTCGCGCCCGATGTCAGCGCGTACAGTCATAGCCACATCCGCGCCGATCAGATGGAGATCCTTTCCCGTTTCGTAGTCCTTTCGCCGACTCAGCATCCAGCTTGGGATTCCGTGCTCGACCGGGTTGCGGAGAACTTTTTCTAGGCGGTCAACATGCTCTTTATTCAGGTTCCCAAGCTTTACGAAGGGGTCTACATCTGCGGCATAGGCAACGGCCCGGGCGAAGTTCAGGCTTACACCTTTTAGGTCAGCTAGCGCTAGCTGGACACGCTTCTCGCCAACCAAGTCCTTCCCCGCCAAGCGCACGATGTGCTTGAATTCCTCGGGCATTCGAATCGCCAACCTAGTCTTTCTTAAATTTGTCAAGGCGCCTATTAAGTCGTTCGAAAGGTGGCGCCGGGGCAGGGATTCGAACCCTGGAGGCCCAAAGGACCACGAGCTCTCCAAGCTCGCGCCTTACCTGGCTAGGCTACCCCGGCCCAAATCTAACTCTAGCTTTTTGGGTTATATCCGCTTTCACTGAGAAGTTAACGTGAGTGCCAAGTTAATTAGTTTCAATTATTTCCACTTCCGCGGGTATGTGCCCGGTGACATCACCACGCGCTCGGGCTTCGCGACGATCCCGTGCTCGGCTTCAAAAATCTGCTTTGAGGTCATGGTCGCACGGGCCAGCGAGATGAGCTCACCCTTCAGGGTCATCAGCGCCACGAGATCGTCAGGCGAGATTCCTGTTTCAATCGTGAGTACTCCGGGAGCCGCGAGGCTAGCGCCGTGGCAAAGCGCATCGACAGCCCCATCTCTGACGACAAGTTTGGGCAGGTGTTCAACTGCGGCCTCCACCGGCAAAATGACATTGCGCAGGTGCTTTTCATCGCCATCCTCCCGCCAGAAAGCGTAGGCGTCGGCGAGGTCGTGTAGTTTGACCAGGGTGCCGTCCTCGCGAAAAGGCCCCGTCCGCGTCCGGCGAAGCTCGCGCATGTGGGCACCACAACCCAAGGCCTCCCCGAGATCAAACATGAGCTTTCGCATATAGGTGCCAGCCGCGCACCCCACGCACATGAGCACGTCCCTGCCCTCACGCTCCAAGGGCTCGATGTAGTAAATTTTCCTCGTCCGGAGCACTCGCTTCACTGCAGCTCGGAGTGGTGGGCGTTGGTAAATCTCTCCCTCAAATTCCTGCAACACCTGCTCGAGGCGGTGCTGGGGCACCTCGCCATGCAAGTGCATTATGCAGATGTATTCCTTGCCCGCCGGTAGCAACGTCTGAACCATCTTGGTGGCGTCATCGAGTGCTGTCGGCAGCACCCCGGTTACCTTCGGGTCGAGCGTGCCCCCGTGCCCCGCGCGTCGAACCTCGAGCACACGCTTTACCCAAGCGACGATTTCATGCGAAGTTGGCCCAACGGGTTTGTCTAGATTGATGATTCCCAGACGGAGGTGTTCACGAATTGGGCGCTTGCTGGGTTCGCAGCCATGGCTGGGGTCAGTCATATCTTGAGCCCGGACTAGAACTTCACGCTTGACATCGGAAGGTAACTTGCCCACCCAAAACACCCTATGACTAAATGTTAGGCGGTGCCTTCCTTTAGCTCGGGGGGTTTCTCCGGTGGTCTCTCTGTCTTTACCAAGCCTGCTGCCTCGAGCGCGCGTTTGACCTCTTCATCTGGCGCACCCTTCGCGATTTCAACCCTTTGCTCGAGAGGTTCGAGGTGCGCGATGTTGCATCGGCGCCTTTTGACCCCAGAACCGCTCACCACCACGTATACGTTGTCGAGCACGTCCACTACGACACACCGCTTGCCCGCCTCATGCCCCGCGAGCTTCACACAAACTCGACCTATCTCCATCGTCATCTTAACGCCTCACTTGATTTCCTGCTCTTCAACCTATGTGGCCCTCTACAAAAAAGTTGCGTTATTTAAAAGTTCTTTGTTTGAGGACGGGTCCGACCGCAAGTTCAAGTATCCGCGCCGTCTCTCGAGCCGACCAGCGCTTGGTGTTGAGAACCAGATCAAACACTGAGTGGTCATTGACGTCAATGTTGTAGAACCGTTTGAACCGTCTGGCCTCGCTCCGCTCCCGCCCCATCGTTTCTCGGAGGACCTCCTTGTACCTCCGCCCCTCCCGACGAGCTATCCTCCGAACCCTTTCCTCGAGTGGAGCAGTGAGTAGGATTTTCAGGTTTGCCAATTTAGCCATCCACCCAGCGAGGCGAGCATCGATGAGCACTCCATCCTCCCTTGCGGCCTCAGCAGTGCGACGATCGATCATACGGTCGATCCCAGGGTGGCGTTCGGCATAGCGCGAGAACTCATCGAGCGTCATTCCCCGTTCTCTGGCAAGCTGCCTGAAGACACTCCCCGCGCAGACGTAGCGGAGTTTGAATTTTCTCACTAGCGCCCGTGCGGCCGTCGTCTTGCCCGTCCCGTGCAAGCCGCTTATGGCAATGACCACCATTCGCTCACGCTCGGGCGGCTTCTTTGATCGCTTGGCGCGCGCAGGCCGGGCAGAGATAACCACCATAAGGGCGATTCGGCATGCGGGAGCTGTGGGGCAGGGATCGCAGCTCGCTCGGCCTAGCTCGGGGAACGCCCCCCAGCGGGCGCCCACAGGAAGCGCATCTCGCCACCCCCGCCCGCTCCTCCTTATAGCGCACGGTGGTTCGCCCTCCAGGCGTGCGGACAAAACGCTTTTTATAGCTCCTCGAGCGGTACCTTCGCGCCGGCATGCTACTCACGGATGAGCAATTTTCGCCATATTTGGGAGAACCCGAAGTAGGTGAGGAGATACCAGCT
>JAGMBM010000131.1 GCA_023129675.1 Hadesarchaea archaeon
AGCTCAGGCGGTTCCGGCATTTTGGCCACCGACGCCTGCGAGGAGTTCGGGTTGAACGTTATTGAACTCCCGGCAGGTGTGCGCGAAGGGCTCAAGGAAAAACTCCCGCCCGAGTGCATCCTTCGCAACCCGCTTGACCTAACCGGGAGTGCGACTTCCCAGATGTACGATGAAACGTTGGCGGCCTTGGGCGGGTCGCAGAAAGTCGATTCCGTGATCGTGATAGTCGGTGACCCGATGCCCGACATATCTGAAGTGATAGCAAAGCACCTCTCACGGGGCAAGACCATCATCCCCGTGATGCTTGGGGGAGGAAAAGTGGAGATCGAGGAAAGGGCGAAGCTTCAAAACCTACATATCCCTGTCTACCCGGGCCCCCTTCGGGCAGCGCGCGTGCTCTCAGCCTTAACCCGCCACGCACAATCGTGGATCTTTATTCACAACAACCTATGACGTGGTTGATGTCACAGTGTGACATGTGTCAAGGACCTAAAATCACATAAAACACTCGCATGACTAATGCTCAAAAAATGTCCCACTTCAGACTGCCTTATATCCTTGCTTTGGGCCAACTCCGCGATTTCCCGGTCTAGCCCTTTTCTTTCAACTTGGGCGCAGCAGCTCCGTGAAAATTCGCGGTTCACATTTAAGGTGCTTGCGGCTCAAGGGTGCTTGATCATTTGCGCTGGCCGGGGAGGCAAAGGAGGTGAAGATCACCAACCAGTCCGACCATGCGCGGCCAGCGGATACCACGCCCAAATTCCAACTTGGGGCTGGAAATCGACAGATACCGCAGGTTGTTCCCTATTGCCAACTTTAGACTTTAAAGCTTTTTGTTAACGCGGTTGGAGGTTACTTATTATTGTTTCGATTCAGGACGAAACAACTCCCTCCCCCGAAGTCCCCAAAGGGGCGCCAGGCAGAGTGGCAGTTAGCTAGAGGGCTTGTGATCCACGACTTGTAATCCAACTCCGACTCGCGATCCAAGCTCGGTCTTCACAAGCCTCCGAGCTTGCCAAGCCCTCTAGCGCCCCCATTTAATATGTAATAAACTAAAAAACGGCGTTAGGCTAGCCCAAGAGTTTACCGATCTCGCGCTAAAAATCCGATAGTGTTATTTAATCTCCTTTGATGAACGAGATAAGAGAGGTGATCTGATGGATGTTCTAGAAGCCATCAAGACGAGGAGGAGCATTAGGAAGTACGAGAAAAGGCCCGTTCCCGAGGAGCTCCTCGAGAAGATCTTGGAGGCCGGCAGATGGGCTCCCTCGGCCAACAACTCCCAGCCTTGGAATTTCATCGTACTGAGAGATGAAGGGGTCCGAAGGGAGGTGGCGCGCGTTAGCACCTACGGAAAGTTTCTAGACGAAGCACCGCTCGGCATCGCGGTCGTCGTTGATCCCCAAGCATCGACACATCCGGTGGAAGACGGGGCGATAGCCACGCAAAACATGCTCTTGGCTGCTCACGCCCTTGGACTGGGTACGTGCTGGATAGGCTCGTATGAATCCGACTACGAGGAGAAGGTGAAAAAGATATTGGGCATCCCGGAGAACAAGCGATTGCTTTCGCTCATATCGGTTGGATTTCCCGCTGAATCCCGAAAATCCGCGCGTGAAGAATTGAGGGAAATTGTATTCATCGACCGCTACGGAAAAGCATAGCATTCGAAATTTCTTCATTATCTCTACATCGTGCGGGCGTGAAACAATGCCAAATATTAAAACATTTAAGCTCAGCCGCCCCCAAAAAAATGAAGGTGTCCAAATTGATCGGGTTCGCTGACTTAATTGTCGAGGATGCACCCGGCAAGCGAGTCTTGCTCATGGGCAACGAGGCGATAGCGCGTGGTGCTATTGAAGCGGGCGTGAGCGTCGCTGCTTCCTACCCTGGAACCCCTGCATCCGAAATTTTAGAAACCCTCGCTCTCGCTGCACCTAAGCTGGGTTTCCATGCCGAGTGGTCCGTTAACGAAAAAGTTGCGTTCGAAGTTGCCGCCGGAGCCGCGATTACTGGCGTGCGCGCCCTCACCTCGATGAAGAACGCGGGGCTCAACTGGGTCATGGACATGTTCATGACGCTGGTTTACGGGGGTGTGCGAGGGGGTTTCGTCATCGCGGTCGGGGACGACCCTGACGCCCACTACTCCTCGAACGAGCAGGACACGCGCTTCGTCGCATTCTATGGGGAGATCCCCTGCTTGGAGCCGGCCGATTCCCAAGAGGCCAAGGAAATGACCCGCTACGCATTCGAGCTCTCGGAGCGGCTCGAGCTCCCCGTGCTCGTGCGCTCGGTCACCCGTATATGCCACGCCTCAGGAGATGTCAAGTTCGGCAAGATCGAAAAACCCGAGCGGAAGCCGGTCTTCGACCGACATTGGAAGCTACCTTGGCGCTGGAACGTCTACGGTCCTCCGGGGCCGGTCGAGAAACACCGCTGGCTTCACGGGCAAATGCCACAGATGAAGAAGCTGGTCGAAACCGTACCCTGGAACAAGCTCGTACTTCAGGGAAAGCCGACCTTCGGGATCATCGCCTCGGGGATAGGAGCAAGCTACGCGCGCGAGGCCGTCAAGATGCTGGGGCTCGAAAACAAGGTGGCCTTTCTCAAGCTGGGCACACCCACACCCTTGCCGGAACAACTCGTCGAGCGCATGTTGAAATCGGTTAAGTCTGTGCTCGTGGTCGAGGAGGGCGAGCCGCTCGTCGAACTCCAAGTCAGGGGGCTCGCCAAGAACGTAAACCCCGATGTCAAGCTCTTGGGAAAGTTGACTGGAACCATGCCGCCAGTCGGGGAGATAAACACGGATATCGTCGCCCACGCGCTCGCGAAGTTAGTGAAGCGGAAGCTCCCCGCGGACCGGCCCAGGGAGCTAATCAAGGACGAAATCAAAGACCTCGTCGCTCCCCGCTCCTCGACCCTCTGCGCTGGGTGCCCGCACCTGGGGAGCTACTGGGCGCTCAATCAGGCGCTGCGAAAGGTCGGGGGCAAAGTCCCAATCGTCAACGGCGACATCGGGTGCTACGAGCAGGGCGGTTATGCCATCGCGGGGAAAGAGTACAAACCAAGCTTTTCCACCGAGTCCGTGCGCTACCCCATCGAGGCCCCGTATGAGACCCTCGACACTAACTACATCATGGGCGGAGGCGTAGGGCTGATGCAGGGACAGTTCCAAGCTGGGTACAAGGACGGCGCGATCGTGGGGGTGGCTGGGGACTCGACCTTCTTCCACGCCTGTATCCCGGCTGTGATCAATGCTGTTTACAACAAGGTGAAGGGCGTTTTCCTCGTGATGGACAACGCATGGACGGCAATGACCGGACACCAGCCGAACCCGGCAACCGGAATAACTGCGATCGGGGAGGAGACCAAGCTCCTGTGCGTCGAAGATGTCGCGAAGGCCTGCGGCGTGGAGTTCATCCGAACCGTCGACCCATTCGACCTCAAAGCAACAACCGCTGCGATCGAGGAGGCCCTTAAGAGCGATAAGTTCGCGATCGTCGTGGCGAGGCACGTCTGCACGCTTCAGGCCCAGCGCCAGAAGAAGTTCGTCGGCAAACGTATGATATTCGACCGAGATAAATGCACCGGCTGCAAACTTTGCGTCAGCTTCGGCTGCCCCGGCATAATTTTCAAGGAGGGGAAAGCCGGGCTGGATCCGATCCTCTGTAACGGTTGCGGTATGTGCGCGGAGGTTTGTCCAACCGGTGCAATCAGGGTGGAGGGATAAGAATGGCCGAACTCAACTTGATCATCGCTGGGGTCGGAGGGCAGGGAAGCATCCGGGCATCGCACATCGTCGGAATCGCTGCTATCCGAGAGGGCCTGCGAGCTAGGGTGGGCGAAACTTTTGGTTCCGCGATGCGTGGTGGAGCAGTCGCGAGCCACGTGCGGATAGGGAAGGGAGTCTTCGCCCCGCTCATCGCTAAGGACGGGGCCGAGATCGTGCTCGCGCTCGAGCTCCTCGAGGGACTCCGCAACGCCGTAAAATTCCTCGCCAAGGGCGGGCTGCTGCTCACGAACACCCGCGCTTGGATGCCCGTCGACGTAAATATAGGGCGGGCCGAGTATCCGAGCTTGGAAGCAATCAAGGGCGCCGTCGAAAAGCTTGGCGCCGAAGTCGTGGCGATCGACGCAACCTCGCTAGCACAACAGGCGGGAAACGTGCGGACGATGAACGTCGTCATGCTCGGGGCGCTCGCGGGGACGGGCAAGCTGCCGATCTCCGTTGAGACGCTAAAGGAGGTCGTCCAAGAAAACGTCCCGCCGAAAACCATCGAGGCTAACCTCCGCGCCTTCGAGCTAGGATTCGCGGTAATAAAGAAGTAAAACTCACTCTTTTTGCTTCCGGCAATTTGATGCCTAACTTATATGAACAAATATTTATATGAAGTTAGATTCATAAATCCACAACCGGGTGATGGGGTGGCTGAGATGAAGCTTGGTATTTTTGAAAAATATTTGAGCATCTGGGTCGCCCTCTGCATAATCGGCGGTATTGTCCTAGGCAGGCTCCTCCCGGAACTCGCTCAAACGCTCAGCGGCATTCAATATGCTAATGTTTCGATCCCAATCGCGATTTGCCTTTTCTTCATGATTTACCCCATAATGGTCCAGATTGACTTCAGGAAAGTAATCCAAGCAGGAAAAACACCTAAACCTGTTGGGGTGACCCTATTCGTGAACTGGCTGATCAAGCCCTTCACCATGGCGTTCTTCGCTTGGTTATTCATGACAATAATTTGGGCACCGTTTATATCCGCGGAGATGGCTTCACAATACCAAGCGGGCATGATCCTCCTTGGTGTCGCCCCATGTACAGCCATGGTGTTAGTTTGGGGCTATTTATCCAAGGGCAACATGGGGCATACGTTAGTGATGACTGCTATCAACTCGCTAACCATGCTTTTCCTTTACGCCCCCCTCGGCGCATTCTTGTTGGGGGTGGCACGAATTCCCGTGCCATGGGAAACCATTGCCTTCTCCGTGGGGATCTACATCGGACTTCCGCTGGTAGTGGGTTATTTTTCTAGGAAAGAAATTCTCAAGAGGAAAGGGCGCAGTTGGTTTGAGGTGCACTTTGCCCCTTATCTACACTACGTTGCAATCACCGCTTTGCTGATCACATTGATTGTGCTCTTCAGCCTGCAAGGGGAGGTAATCGTCAGACAACCGCTGATCATCGGAATGATCGCTGTACCGTTGTTGGTTCAAGTATTCCTTATATTCGGCATCGGCTATGGTATTTCCAAACGAGTTGGCCTCCCATACGAAGATGCGGCGCCAACGGCACAGATCGGAGCCAGCAACCACTTCGAGGTCGCAATTGCCGTTGCAGTAATGCTTTTTGGCATTGAATCGGGTGCTGCCCTCGCAACCGTCGTTGGTGTGTTGATAGAGGTGCCCGTGATGCTCACCCTTGTAAAGATCTGCCTCAGAACCCAACACTGGTTCCCCACTAAAGGAGGATGACGAGTTGGCGATTGATAAACAACTTAGGCTGCTCAAATGCATAGCAGATGAAACGCGATTTCAAATATTGATGACCCTCGAAGGCGGCGAACGCTGTGTGTGCGAGATTATAGAGGAGCTGGGGGAAGAACAATCACTGATATCGCATCACCTGCGAACTCTGAGGAAGTGCGGCCTCATACGCAGACGACGCGAGGGGAAGAAAATAATGTACCGACTTGCGGACCCCTCGATATTGGGATTATTAACCAATGTTGAAAAACTCGCCAGCAAATTTTGTTGAGCTAATTATACACCAGCAGCTGCGGGTGGGGAGATTGCAATCTCGTCCTTGTGCTTGAGCTTGGTGTGGATTCCGCGGATCTGCTGAATTCGCCGGCCGTTAAGCAGGATGTCGAAACACTCCAGGAGCTCCCCCGTCGTTGAATCCAGAATCGTTTCAACTACTTGGGGGTGACGCCGGCTGAGTTTTATAAGCAGGGTGTCCACAGTCTCGTCCTCGTCTATCGGGACCTTTATCGTGCCGGTACCCGCCTTTTCCTGCAGATCGCCACGCAACTTGACTACAACTTCCATCCGATCACAGCTTTCGAATGCGCATGGGTTCTGCCGCTACGTCTGCTAGACCAAGCTCGCCAAGCGCGGCCTCGGTCGGCTTCCGATTAGCTCTCCACTTGCGCGGCTCGTAGTAATCTTTTAACATCACATCAAAGTCGACAACCTGTCCCTTCCCCGGCCCACCGGCGTAAATTATCCCAGCCATTTCTCCACCCAAAGGCTCAACCATAGCGATTGGGGGCGATCGCTAAAAGGTTTTCGGGGGTGGTAGTCTGATACAGGCGTGTCACTCTTGGCCGCATTCGACCGCAAAACACCTTAAACCTTTTATGTCAATCTCATTAACAACAAGTGGTGAAGGGATGAAAGTCGCTCTTGCCTACAGCGGCGGTCTCGACACGAGTGTCTGCGTTCGTTTGCTTCAGGAAAAGTACAAGGCCGATGTCATCACCGTTTCCGTCGATGTTGGGCAGGACCCGAAGGAACTGAAAGAAATAGCGAAAAAATCAAAGCAATTGGGGGCAATCAAGCACGTCCACGTCGACGCACGCAGGGAGTTCGTCGAGCAATACGTGTTTCGCAGCATCAAGGCGAACGGGCTCTACGAGGGCTACCCCCTTTCCACGGCGCTCGCGCGATACCCGATAGCAAGCAAGCTGGTCGAGGTCGCGCGCAGGGAGCGGGTCGACGCGGTGGCGCATGGGTGCACGGGAAAAGGCAATGATCAGTTCCGCTTCGACACGACTATCGCGATCAAAGCGCCAAAACTCAAAATTATCGCCCCCATCCGCGAACTCAACCTCGACCGAAAGTGGGAAATCAAATACGCGCGCAAGCATGGCATCC
>JAGMBM010000132.1 GCA_023129675.1 Hadesarchaea archaeon
CTCGAGGACCCCGCCAAAGCGCCGCCCGAGCATATTTACGCATGGACCCGCACACCGGCTAAAGCACCGGCGAAGCCACGCACCGTTGAAATTGAATTTAAGGATGGCATACCCATAGCGCTAGATAGAAAGCGCATGGACGGCCTCGAGCTCATCGCGAAGCTGAACAAGCTCGCTGGCACCTACGGCGTGGGAAGGATAGAGCTCATCGAGGACCGGATTCTCGGATTGAAGGCACGGGAGAATTATGAGGCTCCAGCTGCAACGGTGCTCATCCAAGCCCACCAAGCGCTCGAGCAACTAGTGCTGACAAAACAGGAACTGGCATTTAAGCAGGTCATAGACCAAAATTGGGCGGACCTAGCGTACAGCGGGCTCTGGTTCGATCCGCTGCGCGAGGATCTGGACGCTTTCATCGATAACATGCAAAACCGAGTTACGGGCAAGGTGAAGGTCAAGCTCAACCACGGCACCTCGCGCGTCGTGGGCCGTAGCTCGCCTCATTCGCTCTACGACAAAGAGCTCGTTTCATTTGAGCGCTACGGCTTTGACCAGCGTGACGCGATAGGGGCGACCAAATTCCACGCGCTCCAGAGCAAGATCCTGCGCAAGCGGGAGGGAGCATAGGATGCTTCGCCGGGGACGCTTCGAGCGGGCCATGGACCCTCTGGCCAGCGAGTACATCTCTTCGATGGATGCCGATGCTCGGATTTTCTATTCGGTCGTGCAGGTCAACCTAGCGCACATCATCATGCTCGCGGAGCGGCGAATCATCACCGAGCAGGATGCAGCCGCCATCCTCCGGGCACTCTACGAGCTCCATGAGCGCGGCGTTGAAGGGTTGGACCTGCGCCCAGAGCTCGAGGACATTCACATGGCGGTCGAGGAATTCGTGATCAAGGCGACGAGTGAGGAAGTTGGGGGTAAGCTCAACACCGCGAAGAGCCGCAACGATCAAGTCGCCACGGCTATCCGCCTGACCCTGCGCAAGGGCTTATTCGACGTTGAGGAGAGGCTGCTCGAACTCGTGGGTGCTTTGGTCGCGCTCGCCGAGAAAAATACCGATGTGATAATGCCCGGCTACACTCACCTTCAGGTTGCACAGCCCACGACCTTCGCCCATTGGCTTACCGCCCATGCCTCCGCCATTCTCCGCGATGTCGAGCGCATCGAGCGGGCCTACGATGCCGCGAACTCCTGCCCGATGGGGGCCTGCGCGCTCGCGGGGACGAGCTTCTCTATCGATCGCATGCGGGTGGCGCATATGTTGGGCTTCAAGCGCATCGACGAGAATGCCATGGATGCCATCAGCTCACGCGACTTCGCCCTGGAGTCCATGAGCTCCCTAGCGATCGCAATGGTTAACCTCAGCAGGCTGGCCGAGGAGCTCATGCTTTGGGGCTCGGCGGAGTTCGACATGATCGAGCTGCCAGAGGAATTCGCGGCGACGAGCAGCATCATGCCTCAAAAGAAGAACCCAGTCGTTGCCGAACTTGCGCGCGCAAAGGCTGGGCGCGTCTTCGGGAATCTTTCAGGAGCCCTCGCAGTGATGAAGGCCCTCCCCCAATCCTACAACCTCGACCTTCAGGACTTGACACCCTCGCTGTGGAACTCCGTTGATGAAACGAGAGACAGCGCGGGAGTGATGGCAAAACTGATCTGTGCAATCGAGCCGAATCGGGAAACGATGCGCAAGCGAGCCGAAGGAGGGTTCGCGGCCGCTACGGAACTTGCCGACACGCTCGTGCGGAAGGTAGGGTTGGCCTTCAGGGATGCCCACGCGATCGTTGGAAAGATGGTCGCCCGCGCAACTAATGAGGGCCGAGGCCCAGGGGAGCTAAACATCGAGGACCTGCAGGCAGCATCGAAAGAGGTTCTGAACAAAGAGGTCCATCTCAAGCCCGAGGAGCTAAAAGAAGCACTCGACCTCGATAAGTGCATCGCGGTCCGGGATCTACCGGGCGGCCCAGCTCCGAAGGCCGTCCAGGGGCAGCTCAAGACCCTGAAGCAGGATGTGAAAAACCACGCGAAGCTCATGCACGCCCGAAGGCGAGCAATTACAAAAGCAGAAATGAAGCTATTGAAGGAAGCTCGAAGGCGTTCGCGATGACGGTCACGGCTGCGGTGGTCGGGGCATCGGGCTACGCAGGCGTGGAACTTTTCAGGTTGCTTGTGGGCCACCCTGAGGTGAAGCTCGTTGGGGCCTACGACATCCGTAACGTCGGGAAGCGGGTGAGCGAGGTCCACCCGAACCTCCGGGGCGTGGTCGACATGAAAATCGCCGGACCTGATTATTTAAAAATTGGGAAGATTGCCAAGGTGGTCTTCGTCGCCACCCCTCACGGCATCGCGATGAAGTTCGTCCCAAAGTTGCTCGAGGGTGGAGCGAAGGTTGTGGACCTGAGTGCGGACTACAGGTTCGAGGATGTCGGGATATTCAAGCGCTACTACGTCAAGCACGAGAGCCCGCAGGTCAAGGGTGTGTATGGACTACCGGAGCTCCATCGCGCAAAGATCAAGCGTGCAAAACTCGTTGCGAATCCGGGGTGCTACCCAACGGCTGCCATCCTCAGCGTGGCACCACTGATTAAGCGGCGCCTAATCGATTTAGACCACATCGTCATCGACGCCAAGACCGGAACCTCTGGAGCCGGAGCCG
>JAGMBM010000133.1 GCA_023129675.1 Hadesarchaea archaeon
CCTCCCGCAAACGTTTCAGGACATGCATCAGCTCGATCTTTACGCGAATCGTCATGCCGTGGTTCCCATTGCCTGTATTTTTACACAAACCTTATAAACATAACACTGTTATATTTTTGTGATTGACATGAGACCCCCCTGTGAAGTTGTGGCCAAAGAGATCCTCCCAGCGATAAGGGCGATGCTAGTTAGGGAACTCATCGAGCGCCATCACCTCAGCCAAGTTGAGGTGGCGCGCGAGCTCGGGATCACTCAGCCCGCGGTGAGCCAGTACCTACGGATGCTCCGCGGCGCTGGTCGGAACAGAGCCCTTCTCAAAAACATCGATAAACATGTACGCGGGCTCGCAGACGACATCGCCCGCGGCAAGTTGAAACGGAAACAGGTTATCGAACGCTATTGTCTAATCTGCCGCACGATGGGACAGGGGAGCACTGTTAGTGGGTGAACGCTTGGCGATTCTAACAATAGAGGACCTAACCGTCAAAATCGCGGGGAAGAAGGTGCTGAATGGGTTAAATCTAGAGGTGCCCGAAGGGGAGACCCATGTTCTGCTGGGCCCAAACGGCTCAGGAAAGACCTCTCTGATTATGTCAATTCTGGGCTTTCCGAGCTGCCGTATCTTATCTGGCAGGATTCAGTTTAATGGCACAGATATCACCGCCATGCCGACAAACGAACGCGCGAGGTTGGGGATTGGGGTGGCATTTCAAAACCCCCCACCGATAAAGGGCGTTAGACTAGGCGACGTTTTTCGACATCTTGCAAAAGGGGAAGCCGACGAGATAAAGCTAACCAGAACCACAAACATTCCCATGGAGTTTCTAGAAAGGGATCTGAACGTGGGATTTTCCGGCGGCGAGCTCAAGCGGGCAGAAATTTTCCAGCTGCTCGCTCAGCGGCCAAGTTTTGCGATATTTGATGAGCCAGACTCAGGGGTGGATGTCGAGAACTTGAAGATAATTGGCAAGGCGATCAGCGAGTTTTTGAAGAGGCGTTCAGGCCTTTTGATAACCCACCTCGGTCACATCCTGCGTTACGTGAGGGCAGATGTAGCGCACGTGATGTTTTACGGCGTGATCGCTTGTTCGGGGGAGCCGAGCAAGATATTCAACCTAATAATGAAGCGGGGTTACAAGTGGTGTGAAAAATGCCCAAAGGTAAAAAGGATTCGCAGAAAGCGATAAGAAAACCAGCGGCGTTTGGGCCCGACCTTGATATTAGGGGTTTCAGTAGAGAAGCCGCTCCTTGGCCGTCCTGTCCGGTTTCCTCTCTGCCGGAGGATATCGCCCAAAGGGCCTTGAGCGCTGGCGTGAGGACAGACGAAGTAGATAGGGCTGGCACGTATTTTCAAATAGACAGGTCAGCGGTGTTCAAAGGAATGAAAAAAACATTCGGGGGGAAAGCGGAGATATTGAGCACTAAGGATGCCCTCAAAAAATATCGCTGGGCGAGGAATTATTGGTGGAAGCTCGTCGACGCCAACATGGACAAGTACACTGCCTTGGCCAACTTGAGGTGGGACCAAGGTTATTTCATTCGAGTGTTAAAGGACCAAAAAATCGAACTCCCCCTTCAGGCCTGCATGTTTATCTCCAGGGAAAATTTCAACCAGAATGTTCATAATTTGATAATTGCTGAACCTGGTTCGGAGGCCCAGATAATAACCGGCTGCGCGGTCCATCCAAACATCCAAAGCGGTCTGCACGTCGGAATTTCAGAATTCTACGTGAAGAAAGACGCGAAGCTCACTTTCACAATGATTCACAACTGGGCTCAAAATTTCCATGTCCGCCCCCGAAGTGCGGCTCTCTTGGAAGACGGCGCGACGTTCGTAAGCAATTACGTTTGCATGAAATCTGTGAAGAGCCTCCAGATGTATCCGGTTGCTTATTGCAAGGGAGCAAACTCGAGAGTCAGTTTCAATACCATCCTGCACGGGGCCAAAAATTCGTATTTAGATGTTGGCTCGAAAGTGGTTCTTCAAGGCAAGGGGAGCAGAGGGGAAGTCATCGCACGAGCTATCGCCACGGAAAACGCGCAGATAAAGGCCCGCGGGCTCCTGGTCGGGGAGAATGAAGACTCACGAGCGCACCTCGAATGCAGGGGGCTTCTGCTATCCGATCAAGCATCCATCCACGCGATTCCGGAGTTGGTGGGGAAGGTGGAGGGAACTGAACTTTCGCATGAGGCCGCCGTAGGCAAGATAGCGGAAGAGCAGATCCAGTACTTGATGGCGCGGGGATTCTCGGAGTCGGAGGCTGAATCGCTGATCATCCGGGGGTTCATGAATGTTGGGACCTTCGGCCTTCCAGACGCCTTAAAAGAAGAGATCAAGAAAATGGTCGACGCGTCCATTGCTGGAGCTCTTTAAGACTATTTTTGGGCCCGCGCTGTTGGAGCCGGGAGCCGGATTTGAACCGGCGAATAGCGGGTCTGCAGCCCACCGCCTTAACCACTAGGCTACCCCGGCCCAGCCCAATATTTGTAATCTATCTCTTAAAGTTGTTCGCGGCAGACAATATCCTATTCTTCTCCAAACTTGATATTTTGTCAAATGCTTAAGGTTACTGAAGCCTATTTCATCAATCCATTCGAAGGTCACGAGAAGCCGTTAAGCGATTTTCGGGGAGATGTCACTGAAAGTATTCAAGAAGTTGGAGGGATTTCTGGTGTATTGCATTAGGGAAAGCGTTTTAAATCACCTTATCCCCAAATTTCTATCTTTAAACCCTACTGATAGATAAAAACGTCTGTGGTCGATGTGCGCGAAAGGGTTGTGTGCTTGGTCTCCGGAGGGATAGATTCCCCAGTCGCATGTGCCCTTGCAGCAAAAAAGTTCGATGTTATACCGCTTTACTTCTGCGCTCACCCCTACACAAGCGAGGAAGCCTTCACGCTCACAATAAACACCTTGGGGAAACTCAAGAAGGTGACGGGTTTCAAGAAAGCCATCGTCTGCTCATGGAGCAAAATTTTGGACGCAATTACCCACCGACTCGAACGCAAAGAGTACACGTGCCTGATTTGCAGGAGATGTATGCTTCAGGCTGCTGAACTCGTTTGCAAGCTGGAAGGGGGGAGCGGCATCGTAACGGGTGAGTCGCTTGGTCAAAAGGCATCGCAGACCCTAGGTAACCTAGCGGCGATTTCGAGCGGGATGGGGATACCGATCCTGCGCCCATTACTGGGATTCGACAAGCTCGAAATTGAAAGACTCTCGAAGAAGCTTGGGCTCTGGCAAGTGCGCCATGCAGGTGGATGTAGCGCAGCTCCGAAACATCCGCGGACTAGAAGCGATGCTGACATTGTCGACGAGTTGCTAAAGAGGCTTCACATCGATGAGATTATCCGGGAAAGTGTTGGAGAGGCGATGGAAATTCGCACTTTTAAGGGAGATTATCAAAGCTTCCTTACGAAGTGCAAAACTTTGGGGTGATAACTATCTATTATGGAGTTTTTTCAGCGCAACTTCAGCGGCGCGCTTGCCTAAGAGAAAACATTTTTCCTAACAAATGTAGGAGTTGTTTTCAAAATGTTTTTACCATTCTTTTAGCTTCATACGCTCTTCTGGCTTCTTCAACGCTACGACGCTTGCCCGGAGTTATAACTACTCGCTCAGGATGCAGTTGTGCTTGTCAAGGATTAGTCATTGGTTCGATTTTTTCAATGATTTTTTTAATTTTTGACACGCAATTTCCGCTGCCCGTCGACCGCTCGTAAGCATGCCCCCAAAAATGGGGCCCATGCGCGGCAAGCCGAACACCGCGTTCACTGCCATTCCCGTCACGATCAGCCCCGGATAAATTTCTCGCGTGTTGCGCACGATCTCCCTCTCCCCTACCTCAGCCCACATCGGTCTCTCGCCAACCACGCCACCCGTGCTCGTCGGAAATTTGGCGTAAGGCACCTTTCGCTGCACGATACGTGCTATCGCCGCGTCATGCCCCGTAGCATCGATAACGACTTTCGCGCTTATCCCAACGGGGTCAACATGCAGGCCTGCCAGCTCAACGGCCCCCCAATTGACCACAACGCCCGCCACACGATCCTCCTCACGTATCATCACATCTTCTACCGTTAGCCCAACCATCATACGTGCCCCAGCATCGATAGCGGCGGCGGTAGACTTGGACACCGCCTCGACCGAATCGGCTGTGTAATAACCGGCCTCCGTAAGCTCGAGCTTGACTCCGACTTCTCCCAACATCCCCTTCGCGGCCTCCTGAATCACTACGCGTGGAAAGAGGATGCCTCCCCCCCACATGCCGCCACCAACATGGAGATCTCGCTCGAAGACCGCGACCTTAGCGCCCTCACTTGCCAAGAAGCGGGCAGCGGTTATACCCGAGGGCCCAGCTCCGACGATCGCGACATCTAAGTTGGTAACGTCCGCAAAATCATGCATGAATCGTTTTAGGATGGCAGCCGTGATCTTCGTGTCCTCAATCCCACCCATATTTGCACCCCAAATCATTCTCGTGCAGGCTTATAAACCTCAAATGAATGTTAGAGAAAGTTAGCTCCTCCGGCACGATAGCCCCGCGGGTCAACTTCCGCAGATTCATAGCCAAATCCCTTCAAAGCCTCCACGATTTCATTTTCGAGCTCCTGTGCGCGGGGCAGTTCCTCCTTGCTCACCTCAACCCTCGCCAACTCGCCGTGATCGCGGACCCGTACGACACGAAATCCAAGCGAGCGGATGAATTCTTCACCCTTCGCAATGCGCTCGAGCTTCTGAAGGGATATATCTTGCCCGAATGGCACCCTTGAAGCAAGACATGGGTTGGCCGGTTTATCGGCATTGGGCAGGCTATAATTTACCGCCAACTCACGGACCTCCTCCTTCGTCAGACCTGCCTCCGCGAGCGGACTCACCACCCCAAACTCGCGGAGGGCGCGGAGGCCCGGCCTGTAGTCGGAGAAATCGTTGAAATTCGTTCCATCGAAAATTTTCTCAAATCCCAACTCCCTGCGGACTCCATCCAATTTTCGGAGCAACTCTCCTTTACAATAGTAGCACCGCTCCGGCGGGTTTGCTGCGAAGTTTGGGTCCTCGAGTTCATTCGTGATGATGGTAATGTGCTTGATGCCGATATGCTCGGCAGCTTTCTTGGCCCACTCAATCTCCCCGGGTGGGTATGTCTGAGAGATAGCGGTGCCCGCGACGGCTCGCTCGCCCAACACTTCGTGGGCAACCGCGCAGACAAGCGAGGAGTCGACCCCGCCCGAAAAAGCGATGACTGCGCTCTCGCAGCCTCGGATGATGGACTTGAGATGCTGGAGTTTCTCGTCGAGTGACATAGCTTTTTACCTTTGGTGGTGGGCCCGCGGGGATTCGGCGCACTGGTGGCGAATTAGCGGACCCAAGATACGTTGGGCGAGCGGGGTTAAAACACCGACGGAAAAGCCGCGATAAATCTAGGAGGCGGAAATAGGATGCCGATCGTGACGGAGAAAAGTTGCGATGAACCCGACTTTTTGGGTAGAAATTGGGCGAACCTTGAGGAGAAATTAAATTATGCCTGAAAATTTGATCCCGTGCCCGCTCTGTGGGGAACCCTTGGAGGTGAAGTTCGGCAGGCGGTTCGGGCCATATCTGTGGTGCACCTCGTGCGGGATGTACCTAGTGGCGAAGAAGAGGGCGTCGAGGGAAATCTTGTGTCAGATGGCTGGATTGACTGAGTAAATGGAGTTGTAAAAATGAAATATCGAACATGGTGAAAAAATGGGACTGGAAGACACGATATACGAAGAGCTGATGGAAGCGTTCCGAGCTGGCGAACCAATCGGTCCAATCCATGAAAAGTATGAGAGAAACAAGACTACCTACTTCAGTGCGCTTTCAAGGGCAACGAAGGATACAACCGCCGAGTCCCAAGCCACGGTATTAAAAGTCAAGGGAACAATCGATCAACTCCAAAGGGAACATGAACCGATCAAAAAGGCAGTTTCGGATGTCGAAAAGACTCTAGAAGACTTGAACAACAAGATAACAACTTGCGGCGACAGGATCACAGAGCTCGGGAAAAAGGAGGGCGAATTAGACCAACGGATTGGTGAGAAGGGGGAGACCCTGAGGAAGGCGGAAGACATAGAGGAATCCGGGTTCACCGCCGAGAGGCTCGTGAACCTAGGCGAGAAAATCAAAAAAATTGGATTCAAGCATGGCCTCTCCCCAGATAAGGCCGTCGTTGCTTTTTTCGAAGATCTGAAATCGTGGGACGAAAAGTTAGGTTTAGAGCCAGAACTCAATAGGCTTAGGACGGAAATCAAAACGAAGAAGAGCGAGCGAGACAGATGGGCATCAGATTTGGATACTCTGCAAGCCAAGCACAGCGCTGAGAAGGTGGTAATCGATGAATGGAAGGTCCTGAAGAGACGGGGCGTTGGATCAGATCACATCTTCGCTTGGGGGCGAACCCTCGAAAAGCTGAACCTGAACCCAGTGGAATTTGAGGCTGAGCTGAGGGATTACAGCACACTGCGACAACTTGCAAGCGAGCTACAGGAGCGGGTCGATGGGCTAGAGAAATACGAGCGAAAGCTCCAAGCCAAGGTTCAAACACTCGAAGGACATAGGGACGAGGTCGAGGGAGCGATAAGGGAGCTTAAAAACACCGGGGTAAAAAAAATAGAAGATCTCACCGAGAAGGTAGAAGAACTTACCAAGGAGGGGATAAAAAATCTAGAAGAGCTTGCTGAGAAGGGGATAAAAAATCTCGAGGGGATGGATCAACAGGCCAAGATTACCACAGGTGCTGGGCTCGAGGAACTCCGAAAGATGGTTGATCAAGCGAAGACACAATTTTCAGAGCTGCGCCAAGGAGCAGAGTCCGAGATCAAGCGGGCTGGCGAGGTGAAAGCGGAGGTGGACGAGCAGATAGGCAGGTTGAGGGCCATCGCAGAAACATTTGGTGCCGAGTTGAAAAATGCTAGGTACTTTATGAAGCTACCGCTGAGCGAGGAAGCCTTGGACAAGCTCGTGGGGGACCTCAATCCCATCGTTGTGCAGCAGTACCTCAAAATCGTCCACGCTTGGTGCTTGAAGAAGTGCAATCCGAAGCTAAAACCCCCTGGAGAGATCGTCAAGAAATACCACTCGATAGCGAGCTTCACTGATGTGGAACTGGCCGATGCGGTCAGGATGGCGTTGCTCATGCTAGTCTCCGAGGGTGCCAAGCATGGATGAACTAAAAACCGTCGAAGCATTTACCAGAGAACTTGAAGCCCTGCGAAATTACGACTGGGTAAAAAAAGAGAGGGACGAACTCGCCGAGAGGTGCTCGAAGCTCGAGACGAGGGTATCCGAACTGAAGGGGGAGCTCGCATCTCTCAAGGGATTCAAGATTGGGTTCGTCGGGAAGGATCTCACACTAAAGCAGGTGAGGGATGAGTTCCTCAAAGCTCAGGAGTTGGAGATCGAGAGAAGGGCAAATGAGAAGTTTGAGGTGCTGAAAGCCGACCTTGAAAATAAAATGCCGAAGCTCGTTTATAATAAGCTCATCGAAATCGTGGAAAAACCGCCTTGGCCGAAGGAGATTGCGGGTGCAATAGAATCGAAAGCAGGGCAAATGGCGAGCGAGATCCTTATAAACAAAGAAAGGTGGCCGGGCTGGTTCAGAGAGCTTTATTTAAAGGAGGTTAAGGCCGGGGTAAGTGCTGGGCTAGACGCGGAGTTCGAGCGGAGGGTCGAGGGAGGTGCAACCGAAAGGGCCGAGAAAAAACTTATGCAGCTGACGCGCGTCGAGTGGCCGAAATACGTCAAGCCGAAGTTGTCCGACCTCGAGGCGAAAATCAGAGAAAATGTAATTAGGATGCTGAGAGGTCCTTGGAGCGGCATCAAGTGCGATAGGTGCGGAACCGAGCAAGAAGAAATCGAGCTCACGGAGCAAAACATCAGCGACCTGTTATCCACAGGCTACGTTGAAAAAGAATGCGACAACCTCGATTGCAGGGATTGGAGGATATGGAAGCATAGAATCAGGATCTTCCTCCGCGACCTGATTGCGGCGCACATCAAGGGGTGAAAGAGCTGCTGGGTCGAGGGTTACCATGGGGCGACGGAGCAAGCTTGGGGCCAAGGCGCGGAGGTTTTTAAGGCGGGATGTCTACGCGGTCTGCCGTGAATACGATGTCTTGACCCTCAGACAGGTCTACTACAGGTTGATTGCCCGGCACGATTATTATCCCCCCACGCTAGTTTTTTACAAGTACCTCTCGAGGCACCTCACCCGCTGGAGAAAAGTGGACGAATGGTTGGACGACCGATTTGTGGATCCTTCCAGACCCTTCATCCAGCCGCCGAGGCCCTGGAAGGAGGGGGAGCTCTGGCTTGAGAAGGACTCGCTAAGGGCTCTCCTCGAGAAGCTGGCGATGCGCTACCGAGTCCCCATCGTGGTGCAGCGCGGTTTCGCGAGCCGCAGCATGCTTAGGGATGCTTTCCGACGCGCTAGGGAGAGAGGGGTTCGGAAGATTTTTCTGGTCCTGGACTTCGATCCGAGCGGGCTTTGCATCGAGGCCGTAAATGAAAGGGAGATGGGCATAAAGATGAGCAGGGTCGCGCTTACCTATGAACAGGCGAAGGGATTGCCGTTCAGGCTAGTAAAGCGCCGGGACACCCGAGCAAAGAAATACATGGCAAAGTACGGCGACCGTTGCTGGGAGGTCGAAGCACTTGAGCCTAGGCAGCTCTTACAAATCGTAGAGCAGACGCTACGCCGGGAGGTGCCACCCGAGCACCTGCGCGAGGCAGGCCTAGAGGAGGAGGCAGCGAAGGTCGCCCTAGAGATTTTGGAGCCCATTCGCATGAAAATCGCGGCAGCTGCTTCCGAGCTCCTGCGAAGGGGCGTGCCGCCCGATAGAGTAAGGGAAAGGCTCGGAAGGAAGCTTGCATTTTAGGGGTGGGTTTAATGGTCAAAAATGTGGATGGAGTAAAGGCTCGAATAAAGAGATCGTGAGAGTATCTGACGAATGTTTTCCTCCGCCCGACGATGCTGAGTCGTTGATCTCCCGCTCACGCGCCATAAGTGTCGAGATTACTACACAAAACTGAACCGCCCCGTCTCTTTATTTTTTAAGCGGTCACCCCGAAACTCGGGACCATGCGGTAATGTTTTCTACCACTCTAACATCGAAAAAGCGTCGTGTTATACCC
>JAGMBM010000134.1 GCA_023129675.1 Hadesarchaea archaeon
ATGAAGCCGTTAAATGGCGGAATTCCAGCAATCGCCAGCCCCCCGAATAGGAACATGGTAGCTTCTACAGGCATGTGCTTTAACAGACCGCCCATCTTGCCCATCTCTCTGGTGCCAACTCTGTAGATCACACAACCTATCGTTAAGAACAGCAAAGCCGTCGCAAGCGCATGGTTTACGATGTGAAACGTCGCACCCTCGATTCCTCCAGCGGTGCCGATGCCCAGGCTCAAGGTTATGTATCCGACACCACATATCGTGGAATACGCGAGAAGTCTCTTTATATCGGTCTGCACGAGCGCGAATGCCGCGCCGATTATCATAGTGACGATCCCGAGCGTCATGATTGCCGGGCCGATACCTATCGTTTGAAAACCAAACATCGTGTAAGTTATTCTGATTATACCATACAATCCAACATTAACCGCTGCGCCGGAAAGTAGTGCGCTTATTGGAGAGGGTGCAGCGGGGTGGGCATCAGGCAGCCAAGCATGCAAAGGCACGATCGCAGCTACCAGCCCAAGTCCGATGATGAGTGAGATCCCAGCAAAAGTTAGAATCTTCATATTCCCAATTGTTCCAATCATCTCCGCTACGTGCGCTATGTTGAGGGTCCCAGCAATATTGTAAATTAAGCCGATCCCTAACAGAAACGCAAAACCTGCAATCATGCTTAGTGTCATATATTTGAAAGACGCTTCCATCTCCACTGGGCCACCGCGGAATGCCACGAGCGCATAGGTCGTAATGAACGAGATCTCGAGGAACACAAACATGTTAAATAAGTCCCCAGTTAGCACAACACCGTTCATTCCGGCTATCATGAACATCAAGAGCGAGTCATACATGGGCCGGCCGGTGAATTTTTTCATGTACGAGGTTGAGTAAATAACACAGAGGAACCCGATACCGGAAATTATCAACGCAATAAGGGCGCTTAGAGAATCTGCAACGAGGTTTATACCTAGCGGGGGACTCCAGCCGCCGACCCCATAAGTGAGCATGTTGCCCTCCAAAGTGGTTTTGAGCATCGCCGCCGCCAAGGTTATCAAAATGAGAGTCGTGATAGTGGAAATGGCGTGTCTTGTTTTATTTGAAAACCTACCGATGGTGATGTTCAGAAGCCCTGCGAATAGTGGCATCACAATCATGAGTATGAGCGCAAGTTCAATCATCCACGGAGTCTCCTTATCTTTTTAACATCCGTGCTGCGGTATTGCTCGAACAGCCTAATCGCAACCGACACCATGAGTGCGACTGCAGCGAACTCTATCACAATCGCAGTTATGACCATGGCTTGGAGCAAAGGGTCGACCGGGACCGCGGTTGAGCTACCAGAAATTATGGGAACAGTTCCACCCCAAACATAGCCCAATGAAATCAGCAGCAGGTTGATGGAATATCCCATGAGGCATATGCCGTAGATTATCTTGAAGAGATCCCTTTTGACTAGAATACAGTACAGCCCCACCGAGAACAGCGCCAATGCCGCTAGATACGGGAAATTCATAATCACCTTCTCTCCCCCTTAGGGCGCCTACCGAATAGGTAGTAGAATATCAGTACTGTTTCGCAGCCAACCAGGATGCCCACGCCTAGAGCGAGCAGGATGATCACACCGGACATCGTGAGATGGCCCGCAACTTTTGGCAGGAAGTTTTCCAAGAACCCTTTTCCAAGCAGCAGCGCGATTGTCCCCATTGTTAAGAACCCAAGTAAGCCTAAAATTCTGCCCGCATGTGCAGTAAAACAACTAACCCTTCTTTCTGCAGTTGAGAGCTTGAAGGCGGCATACCAAAGCACAATTAACAGGCCTATCGCAACCCCGCCCGCAAAGGCCCCACCCGGCGACGTGTGGCCGGTTAGGATGAGGTAAATCGCATACACGAATATGAAGGGAGTAATTCCACGCGATACCGTTTGGATTATCAGAGACATTCCTTACCCTCCGCCATCCTTTTTGACACCTTTCGCAAAACCAGAGACATGCCTAAAACTGACGCAAAAAGCACCACGATTTCCCCCAACGTGTCATAGGCCCGGTAATCTAGCAGGACCGCCGTTACAAGGTTTTGAGAACCGGTATTCTCCACTCCTTCGTCGATGTAGCGTTGGGAGACCTCGGGGTTGTACTGCGGTGATCCAAATTCGGTCATAAGGGGCACAACGGCAACTGAGAATAATATGAAAACACAGGCCACGATTACGCCCAGAGCAAGTGTGGTTTTAGCCGATTCGGGTTCAGAGCTTTTTCGGTGCGTTCGGGCCAGCGCTATCACCAGCACGACAACCATCATTATCTCCACGATGAGCTGCACTATGGCCAAGTCAGGCGCCATCATGAGAAAGAATAAGATCCCCACGAAGAATCCACAAGCTCCGAGTGCCAAGGCGGCCGCAAGAAGATCCCTCAGCTCAGCTACCGCAACAGCAGACACGATCACAAGTATAAAGAAAAACCCCATCAGGATTTCCATCACAACCACCTAAAGCAGGACCGCGTATAGTAGCAGCATGAAAAATATCGCAATGAGCCACGCTACATAATCCCTCAGGTGCCCTGACATTACCCTTCTACCTCCTTTGAAACCCGAAACTACAGCACCCGTGAATTTTAAATAGACAGAATCGACCCACCATTCACTCTTGACGCAATGATACAGAGCCGAAAGCGGAGCGAAACGGTGCACAGTGGCCATGATGCTTCGTCTTTTGAGCCATATTACAATAGCAAGCACAATACCTGCATAGCTGAGCAGTATCATGAGGGAGGGGTCAAAAATGGAAGGCGCATACACCGGAGCAGTCCCTAGATTAAATCCTCCTAAAGCAGGCAAGACGATTTGTTCAAGAGGCCAGTGAGCAAACAATCCAAATGTTATACAGCACGCGGCCAACGCGATCATGGGCGCTTTCATTAATATTGGAACTTTTTTTCGACTTTTGATTACCTTCGATGTTTTTTGCCTCCAGAAAACCAAGTACAACAACTTGGTAAACGACAGAAGCGTCATGATGCTAACAACGATGACTACCAGCGACAGCATAGGATATCCTGCGTCAAAGACGGATTTCGTGATCATCGCCTTACTGAAGAAACCGTTGAAGGGAGGTATGCCAGAAATGGACACTGCAGCTATTAATCCGCAAACAAAAGTCACTGGCATGTATTTCCTTAAGCCCCCAAGTCTAGTCATGTTTCTTGTCCCAACCTCGTAAATCACCGCTCCAGCCATCAAGAAAAGAAGCGCCTTGAAAAATGCGTGGTTTATCAGGTGAAATAGGGCACCCGCCAGCCCCAAAGAAGTGCCAGCACCAATGCCCATGATGATGAGTCCTAACTGGGACACCGTATGAAATCCTATGAGTCTCTTGATGTCAACTTGTGCCAGTGCGCATGTGACGCCAACGAGGGCCGTTATTGCCCCCAGAGTTATGATTGTTGATTGCCAAGCGTAAGGAAACCCAAAGATGCCATAAAAAAACCTTATCAGGCCATAAACCCCGGTTCCAACCATGATGCCAGAGAGAAGCGCGCTTATCGAGGAGGGGGCCTCCGGATGAGCGTCGGGCAACCAAGTATGAAATGGTACAACAGCTGCTTTGACGCCGAAGCCGACAAACGTGAGTACCATGGTAGCTGTCAGCCACCCGCCATTTGCCGTGGCCAAGAGTCCTCCTAGGGTCGCCATGCTGAGCTCGCCGACGTTGAGATAAATGGCGATTATGGCGGTGAGCAGGCACAGGGCGCCCAGGTGTATCATTATGAAGTATTTGTAGGCGGCCCTGATGGCAACGCCCGTCTGAAAGTGCAGGACCAGCAGGAAGCAGGAGATTGTCATGAGCTCCCAAAAAATGAAGAACTGAAGTAGGTTTCCTGATAGGAAAACACCAGCCATGCTACCCGAGAAAATCAAAAGGACAGAGTAATACCTCGTTAACCCCTCTTTTCCCGCCATATAGCTCACAGAGTAAATCGTAGCCAACAGGCAGAGAAAGAGCGCCAAAAGTGACATGTACACGGCTAGCGCATCCGCGTATATCTCGAACTCCAGTCCCAAGCGCTCGGCCCACATGTAGGTCAGATGCAGGCGCCCCCCATCTAGGATAGTGGGAAGCAGCGAGAGGATGGCTAATATCGCAACCGAAATGGCAAGAACGCTGATGTAGGCCCTAAATTTCGGGCGGCAGCGTCCCACGATTGGTATCAAAAATGAGGATAAAATTGGGAGTGAGATCGCAATTAAGGGAGCATATTCCAAGCTCATGATTTTCAATCTCACCTATTTGTTCTGACAAATTCACGATGTCTGTGCATAAGAAATAGCTTACGTCAAGTATTCTGTTTAAGGCGATGGTTGGTTTCAAGATTAGGATCCTTGCAGATGTTCACGTGTCCTTGCTCGTTTTCACGGCTTTTGTGACCACTCTCATAACTCCAATAGGGTTAAAGTACATGCTCCGAAAACGTTCTAAAAAGAAATAAAGCCAGCTGCTTTGCTTGCTCGAAACAATTTATCTAAATTTACAAACGTCAATCCTACATGATCGCTCCCGAGGTGGGTTTGTCTAAGGGAGTGCCCTCCAAGGAAAAGTTGCCTGAACTAGGGCTGACTTAAAAAAGAAAAAAGGAAGGGCAGAGTTTACCTGCCCTTTGCAGCTTGGTAGATTGCCCTCAGCGAAATGACCATCGCCGCCGCACCAATGAGTACCGTTAGGTTCGCTGCTAGTCGGAGAAACTCCTTTGTTAGAATTTCTGGAATGGAAACTAACGCTAGACCAAATGCCATATACATTAATGTCCACATGCCCCAAGCAGCGACGATAAAGGCAATCGAGGCCAGCAGGAATGGGCTGGTTTCGCGGGTAGTTATGTTGAGGAGGCCGACGATTACGCCCAACACGCCGAGCGCCACGAAAAGCCAACCCGATGGTGTCACGAACGCTGCAATTAATGCTATCAGTAAGCCGATGTAGAAAGCCGCGGGACCGACGAGGGTAATCAATTTCCATTTAGATGCTTTTTTTGCCCTTGCCAGGTTCAACCCTCCGTGCAACGGTCATCTGTCAAGCCTTTAAAACCTTGGTCCTCCCCTTCGACGGCGCTTTTTGGCCCGGGCGAAATAGATGGGGTAGGGAAAAACTTGAAAATTGAAATTAGGCTGCACCTTTTCATCACACGAGTTTTTAAATAAAGTTTTTAGCCTCTACAGTTCCAGAGCAAGTCGGTGGATCATGGGGAAGCGGCCTCGCAAGTGGAAGAAGAAGGGACAAATGCGCTGGAAGTGGGTCCGGAAGCGCATGCGGCGGAAGCTCCGCAGGATCAAGCAGCGGAAGATTTAGTCGATTTATTTTGGATTTTTAAGAAAGGTTTTTATGTTGGATATACCATCCAACACCGGGTTGAAGCTTGGGGATAACCAGAGTAAGAAGAAAAATTGCAGAGAAAATATGGGGTGGTAGAACCCCCGACGAAGTGCTATCTAAACGGTTCAAGATATTCGTTTTCATAGGAATTTTTTTAATAGGCATGTTTGCGGTGTATCGTTATTTCATTGGGATAACTTTTCTTCCGAATTTCGAATGGATAATCCCAGTTCTTGTCGTCACCGGCTCCTTCTCGCTTTACTGCGGTCCGTCCAAATTTTGGCGAATAGTTACCCGGTACTTTGGAGTCTTGGCGGTAATCAGCACGTTTATCGTATGGTTTATTATGTTTGGGATTCTGCCTATCCACGCTTTCGTGTGGTCAGGTTTCATCTTTGCTTGGCTGCTTGCTATGAGAAACAAGCTCTCCATGTTTAACAAATTCAAGAGACTGTTATGGCGCACGACACTCACGGCCGCGATTGCCATTATCTTATTTGATGTTTGGACCGGGATTATAGGCTCTCCGCTTACCATGGGCGGATCGCTTTGGATAGTTTTTCTCGGACAGATTCCTTATACGCTTTTTCATCTGGTTTCCCTCGTCTTCGTTCCCCCGCTGGTCGGGCTGGGCAAGATGATGGTGAGGGTCAAAATCTCGGTCCCAGTGGCGGTGGCAGCAGGGGCGGGCGTACGAGCGCGCATAAAAAAATGAGGGGTGAAAAAGTGACCAATGGATCGATAGCACAAATCGCAGCGCTCCTTCTGGTGGTCGCCGCCGTGGCATTCGGTGGCGGATACATAATCGCGGGAGGGCCCGAAGAGCTTGCGCAGCAGTATACGGTTGGCGAGAACATCACTGTTAACGTGAAGACCCCAGGGCAGGCAGAGTACACCAGCGTGAACATGAGTTCGGGCATGACCGTGCTGGACGCGGTGGCCAACGTCATGGAGATAAAAACGGAACTTTACCCGTTTGGCACGGCGGTTAAAACAGCTGACGACCAGTGGCTGACGTACACGGTCAACGGTGGATCCCCGACGGTCGGCATGGATAAGTACCAGCTCGAAGGCGGGGAGAACATCGAGTTAATGCTGGCGTGATTTGGAGAGGCTGCGGGCAGCGGCTTTTGCACCGGCCTCGGCTTTCACGGCATCGCTAGCGGTGCCGATTACCACGATGTCCCCCTCGCGAGGGTGCAGGACCCTCAGGAGCGCGTTGCTCGCCTCCTTTTTTACCTCAAAAAATCCATCTGGGAATCGGAGCCTACCTCTCTTAAAAATCAGTACCGTAGCTCCATCGGCGCCGACCTTGATGGCCTCGTCCCGCTGCTCGATGCCCCGCATGACTCTGGCAGCAGCGCCCCTAACAACGGTAGCGATATTAACCTTGCCCACGGTTAAATCGCCGACATTTACCTGAACGAACTCAAAAGGTTTGCCGAGGGCGCGCTCGCCTTTTGCCGTGAGAGAATGCCCGCCGCGCGATGAGGTGATTAAACCCCGATTTTTCAACTGGTCGAGAATCGTGCGCATGCTGCCCTCGCCGACACCAAGCTCTTCGGCAAGTTGTTTACGGCCAATCCTTTTGTGTTTTCCTATGAGCTCGAGCGTCATTTTAACATGCACATCAGCGAAGCGCGGTAGGGGCCCAATGGCACGCGGCATAGACAGCACTTATCCCTTCACAATTTCCGTACCAGTTTTTCCTTCCAATGCACCGATCGCCTTATCCAACGAGGTTATCACGGCCCTTTTCCCACCCCATTCAAGGAATCTGATACATGCCTTGACCTTTGGCCCCATGCTCCCGGCGAGGAAATGTCCCTCTGAGAGATATCGCTTAGCCTCCGCAAGGGTCATCCTATTTATTTCCCTTTCATCGGGCTTACCGAAGTTCAACTTTACCTTCTCCACATCGGTCAGGATTAGAAAAACATCGGCGCCAACGACTTCCGTCAGCTTTTCTCCAGCTAGGTCTTTGTCTATCACCGCATCGATCCCCCTGTAATGCCCGTCCTCGTCCAGCACCACCGGTATCCCTCCACCTCCAGAGGCGATGACGATGATTCCCTCATTGACCATCTTTCTTATCACTTCGTCCTCGACGTTACTTATCGGATCTGGGGAGGGAACCACTCTTCTCCAACACTTTTTTCCCGTGGGTTTAACCTTCTTCAAGATGTACTCTGGGTGCTTCTTCTTGAGCAGCATGGCCTCAGCTTTGGTGAGGAAATTTCCTACCGGTTTAGAGGCATTCTCTCCGATGAACTCGGGGTCGTCCCTGCGGACGC
>JAGMBM010000135.1 GCA_023129675.1 Hadesarchaea archaeon
GTCAGGCGAAACGACGATGGCGCTGACGATGGAGGGCGCTTGGTGCACTGCCCCCAGCACATCCGCTAACATAGAAAGCACGAGTCGACGCCGCTGCTGGGAGGCCAATACTGCGCTGAGGCTCGACTTCGCTTCGCTCAAGCGCTTGACCGGAACGATTGTCCAAGTCGGCATGTGAATCAAACTCATTTATGGCACCACACATCTTTATGATGGTATTTAGGTGAACCCCAACCCTCAGTTCGGACGGGATGTCAGCTACTCCCGCAACGTCTTCCTGCCCATCACGAACCTATGCCGGAACTGCTGCTTTTACTGCGGATTCAGGCGCGACTCTAACGATGGCGCTTGGTTCATGTCGCCCGAAGAGGTCCTTGAACTCGCCGAGCAAGCGAAGGCTGCGGGCTGTTCGGAGGCCCTACTCACGCTTGGCGAACGACCCGAGGTTCACGCCGAGGCCAGGGGAAAGCTAGAGGAATTTGGATACGAAAACACGGTCGACTACCTCAAAAGCCTCTGCGAGCGCACACTTGAGCTGGGCTTGCTCCCCCACACAAACGCTGGCTTGCTGAGCGAGCGAGAACTCCGACACCTGCGGCGATTCAACGCAAGCATGGGGCTGATGCTCGAGTGCGCCGCCGAGCTTCCCGTACATCGGAACAGCCCGGGCAAGAACCCGAAGCTCCGCCTAGAGGTCATCGAGGTTGCGGGGAAACTTCGAATCCCATTCACGACGGGGCTACTCATCGGCGTTGGCGAGAGCCCCGAAGACCGAGCGCACTCGCTGCTCGCAATTCGGGAGCTGCATGAACGCTATGATCACATCCAAGAGGTCATCATCCAGCCATTCGTGCCCAAGCCCAACACACCCATGGCAAACTGCCCTCGCCCAAGCACGAAGGAGCTGCTCGCAACGGTCGCGATGGCGCGGTCGTTGATGCCCCAGATGAACATCCAAGTGCCACCCAACTTGCTGGGCCACAACGGGGGAGTTATACAACGGGGGGGTTATGGGTTCAAAAAAGCGGTCAAAGCTGTCCTTCTAGCCGGAGCGAACGATTTTGGTGGCATCTCGTCGCTCACGCCCGACTTCATCAACCCTGAGGACCCATGGCCGAGCGTCGCTGAACTTCGAGCAGCGATCGAGCGCGCTGGATTTGTGCCGCGCGAGCGTTTGCCGATCTACCCGCGCTATGCGAGAGATGAGAGATTCATGTCGAGGGAGGTTAGAAAGCGTGTCCTCCAGCTTGTTGACGAGGACGGTTATCGAGCAGGGTGAACTGCGGGCTGGGCTCGACTCTGATTTCATGGAGATTCTAGACAGAGCGTTCTCCCACGAGGAGCTAAGCGTTGCTGATGGCGAGCGGTTACTTCGAGCTGAGGGTGAGGAACTTCAAGCGTTGGTTGGCGTTGCGGATGAAGTGAGGCGCCGAAGGGTAGGTGACATCGTGACTTACGTGATAAATAGGAATCTCAATTTCACCAACATCTGCGTGGGCTCTTGCAAGTTCTGTGCCTTTAGACGTTCGCCCGGCGACCACGACGCCTACGTGCTTACGCTCGAGCAGATAGCGGCGAAGGTTCGAGAAGCGCTCGCGTTTGGTGCGACCGAGGTCTGCATCCAAGGTGGGCTGCATCCTGACTTTGAGCTAAAAAATTACCTTGGAATACTTCAAACCATCAGAAAGATCTCACCCGACATCCACATCCACGCATTCTCCCCAGCCGAACTGAACCACATCGCTCATCGAGAGGGGATGGGGGTAGAGGAAGTGATCAAAACGCTTCGTGACGCTGGGCTGAACTCAGTTCCCGGAACCGCAGCCGAGATCTTAGTCGACCGCGTGCGCTCCATCATCTGCCCGAGAAAAATCACCACAGATAAATGGATCGACATTGTAAAAACCTGCCATCGCTTGAGCCTCCCCACGACTGCGACTATGCTCTACGGAACCGTCGAGACCCTCCACGAGCGAGCCGAACATCTGGCGCTCATCCGCGAAATTCAGCACGAGACCTGGGGCTTCACGGAGTTCGTCCCGCTGACGTTCATACCCTACAACACCCCGCTTTGGAGCGATGGCGAACGTTCGCCACCGAGCATTGTCGAGAACTTGCGCGTGCACGCGGTCGCGCGGCTGATGCTGGCGGAGTACATCGATAACATCCAGACCTCGTGGGTGAAACTCGGGCCGCAAGGGGCACAGCTCATGCTTTGCGCTGGGGCGAACGACCTCTCGGGAACGTTGCTCGAGGAGAACATCACTCGTGCGGCCGGGGGAGAGCGGCAGGTGATGATGCCCGAGCAGTTGAGGGAACTCATTCTTCAGCTTGGACGTACGCCCATGCAGCGAACTACGACCTACGAGTTTGTGTAATGCAGATGTTTTCACACATTTTATTCTTCATTAGTGCCGCGAGCCACAACTCCCCGACGAACCCCCGCGAGCGATAGCACTTCGCGCGCGAGCCTGATCCTAGAGGAGAGGTCCGGCATAAACAAATCGGCGAACGCTGTATTAATCCCGAGCTCCTCGACTGCCCGCCCGCGCCCCTCGTCGCTCCGGTCGAGGACCAAAGTGCTCACCACCCCCTCATACATCCTTGCCACTCCAAGGGGGCTAACCTCGTAGCCCAAGCCCTGCATCAGTGCCCCCGCGGGACCACTTACGGCAGCGTTGTCCACGATCGGGCTCACCGCCAGCACGCGCTCCCTGTTCTGGACGATTGCCTCCCGGATTTCCTCGATCGCCAAGATTGGGCCGATACTCGTCACGGGATTGCTTGGACCGATGAGGATCGCCTTCGCTTTTTCGATCGCCTCGAGCACTCCAGGGGCCGGCTTAGCATTTTCTACCCCCTTGAAACTCACGCCCTTGACTTTGTCCTTCCCACGTCGAACAACCCAGAATTTATGGAAGCTGAGGGTGCCCGGCTTGGTTTCGATGCGCGTTTGGACCCGATCGTCGGACATCGGCATGACGTTTGCCCGCACAGCCAAGCTCTTACAAAGCTCCCTCGTGGCTTCCGAGAGCACCTCGCCGCGCTCAAGCAACAGCGTGCGCCGAAGCTTCACCGCCCGGTCCCGGTCCCCAATCCGGAGGAGTTCCCTTTCGCCCAAGATCCCTAGCAACTCGTGAGAGGCGAAGGTGTCCCCGCGGATGCCGTACCAGGTTCCTTCGTTTACGATCCCCGCGAGCGTGTACATCACGCTATCGAGGTCGGGGGCCACGTGCAATCCAGAAATCTCAACGTCCTCGGCGGTGTTGACGATGATCGAGAGATCCTCCGGTTGGAGCAGGCGCGCGATGCCTTGGAGGAGCTTTGGGGTGCCGGTGCCGCCCGAAAGAACCGTTAGCAATCAATCACCTGAACAAATCTTGCTCGGGGGGCCTCACGAGTCCCCGGGCGCTCCCTTGGCTTCGATCGTATGATGCACCCTTCACCACCACCACAGGGGTGCCCTCGCTCGCTTCCCCCATCACCAAGACCGATGCTGCGGCTAGGGCATCGGCAGGTGAGGTTATCGTTGCCTTGAGTTCCTTCCCGTAGAGGTCACGCCTGCCCTGAAGGTCCCGCAATGGGTTCATCCCGGCGACTCCAACAGCGACGCCCATACAACCTAGCCTGAAGGCCCGCCCTTGGGTGTCGCTCAATATCACAGCAACATCCACACCCAGCTTGCGCTTGATCGCTTCGCGAATCTTGGCAGCGCTGGCATCCGGGTCATCTGGCAAAATCGTCACGTGTTCCGAATCCACATTTGAGTGGTCGACTCCCGCGTTTGCACACACAAACCCGTGTTTGGTGCGCGCTATCAGCACGTGGCGGAGGCGCACTATCTCGCTCGACTGCCGCAGGATGACTTCCACTTCGCGGGAATCCTTGTCGAGCTGGGAAGCTATCCGCCCGGCAAGTTCGCTCGGCTTTACCTCGCGCAAATCAATGACATTCCCTTCAGCTTTTGAAACAATCGTCTGTGCTACGACGATGACATCGTTTTCCTCGAACTGAAGGTTTTGCTCCTGGGCCGCACGCGCGATGAGCTCACCCAAGTCATCGCCTTTTTTTATTTTCTGTATCCCCTTGAGAGCTATGAGCTGCACCCAAACACCGACGGTATTATTAGCACATCTGCCTTAAATCCGACGAGGGTTGAAGTTGAAATTTGGCGTCGAGTTTGTCCCACGCATCGAGGAATT
>JAGMBM010000136.1 GCA_023129675.1 Hadesarchaea archaeon
GGAGGGAGAACAGGGTGAAGGCTATGCCCACGCTGCGGAAACCAGCAAGGTAGCGGGAAAGGTAGGTGTATTTCCTCATATTCCCTTGGGCGCGATTAGTTTTTGCTCCCTTATTAATAACTCCCGCGCAAAGCCTCGGCGGGCAGCGTGCCAATAGATGAAGATGTCCCCATGCTTTCGCCTGCGCGGGCGGGATCCAACCCTGAAGCTTTAAGTATATCAACTGATATAACTGATAAGGGAACCGAGATGCCGCGAAAAGTTTACCCACTGAGATACCCGCGACTGGACACCGTGCTCATGGTGGAGAGGTTCGTCCAGAAGCACGACGGAGAATTCAAGAAAACGCAGCTGTGGGAGAACCTGCCGAAGCGAATGATGTACCAGACCTTCTGCCTCGTGATAGATTACCTGCTCTACTCGGGCAAGATATCCGTGGACGCAGAGGGGAAGATCGGCTGGATTTACTACCCTGAGAAGGTGAAGCAGGATCTAAAATTTAAGCACCTCTTCTGGGAAAAGCCGCGGCGGACCGGGTCCTAGATGCGATTGCGCTCGCAGGTGAAGTTTGTCGACGAGAGGGTAAAGCGGGCCTATTACTCTCTCGAGAAGGGGGATGCCGCGGAGCGGGAACTCTTCAAATGGCTTACTAGGGCCTTCAGCGACTTGGAGGGAAACGCCTTTTGTGGGATCCAGATTCAGAAGAGGCTGATCCCGAAATCGTACCTGAAAAAGTACGGGGTGGATAACCTCTGGAAGTACGACCTACCGAAAGGCTGGAGGCTGTTATATTCTGTCAGGGGGAACGAAATCATCGTCATTTCCATAATCCTGGAGTGGCTTTCCCACAAAGAATACGAGAGAAGATTAGGATACTGAATTTTCATCCAGTTAACTAAACTTATCATTGCAGGACACTCGACGGACTTCAGGGTCTATTACTCTCACCAGCTTGAGGTAGCCACTCTTCCTCGAGAGAGTGCCAATTTGTCAACTCTCTTCCCCATTGGAGTCCGAGGGGCCCTATACATCACCCTCCTGTAGACCTTACCTTTCAGGACTTCGTAGCCCAAGTTTAGGGGCTGTTCAGAGGGTTTTCGGCGTTATGCTTTATTCGCTTAGGTGTTTGTAAGAAATCTTGGAGTGAGGTTGACTTATTATTGTTTCGATAGGGGGCGAAACAATTCCCTTCCCCGAATTCCCTGAAAGGGCACTAGGTAGAGTAACTACTAAGCTAGAGGGCTTGGGGTTTTTTGTTTAAGCCTCGGTCCCCCACAAGCCTCCTAATTTGCCAAGCCCTCTAGCGCCCCCCTATTCAATATGTAACTTTTAAGTACTCGTTGAACACTCTCTCGATCTTCGCCACCTATCATCGGCATCGGTGGTCTTTCGGCACCACCATTCTCGAACCTCAGCCGAAGCCAAAAATTCAAGGCCCCCGATGAGTTATTTCGGGCATTTGCGAAACACCTCAAGTGATTTATTATTGTTTCGATGGCAGGCGAAACAATTACCTTCCCCGAAGTCCCCGAAAGGGGCGCTGGCAGAGGTTCGAGTGAGAAGATAGATTTGGATAGGAGGCAATAACTTGCTGAAATCCTCTGGGTTCGGGAAATCCGGAGAGGAGCTTTTGCTTTGCGGCGTTAGTGTAAGCTACCACCTCTTTTCGACCGGACTACACGCTTTCGGACCGAGAAAGCCTCGCAGGCTTTACGATTTGGCAGTTTATGGGAGCGAGGTTGGAGGCTGGATTGGATGGGTTATGGCTGGACCAAGCTAATTCAAGATGAATTCGGGCGCAAAGGAGCAAAGCAGAGTTTTGCATTAGCCTTAATCCTGATGATGTTCGCAGGCGTATTCGCGTTCATCCTGCCCGCCACAGCTGCAGCGGGCCCCAACGCCAGGACGAAGCTCCAAGGCTTTGATAAAACAGCGGGGAAATGGGCGACCGGGAATCTGGACGGGTGGAAGGAGCTCGACTGGGTACCTTATCGCCTCACATTCGGAGATCTGCCAGAGGGGACCTCGAGCTACACCTTTAACGTTTACCACAATAGTCTATCGAAGGATAAAAACGGGGTCGACAGGCTAAGGGATTTCCGCGTCGGCGATGAAGATGGAAACCCCGTGACAGGCTCCGTTACCGTCTCAGGTCCGTTTTACGAGACCTTGGGAAAGTGGGGCAACCAAGATATTTACTACACCATTTTGGTCAGCTTCACGACCCCATCCCCGAGGTTGAGCTGGTACCTCTATTGGCGGGCCCACCTAGCATACGGAGCCAGCGGGTGGCCCGGGTCCAGCTTGCACGCGTACACAGACATAAGTGGAAAGGTCTCGATAAATGTCCCCCCCACCCCGATAGGGAGCATCTCGGGCTACAAGTGGAACGACCTGAATCGCGA
>JAGMBM010000137.1 GCA_023129675.1 Hadesarchaea archaeon
CTCGAAAGCCGCCCCTCCAACTTTCTAATCAGGGGAATCAACTTCTCCTCATCGACCTCTCCGACAATCATAAGGTCTATATCGCTTTTCAACTGCTCCTCTCCCCTTGCGAACGAGCCATAAATAAAGGCAAGTTTTACCTCACCGAGTCCAGACAAATTTTCTTTTATGACCTCGCCTAGCCCCTCCGTCTTCAGAAATATACTTTTTAGTTCCTCATAGATCGGCATTTTTTTATCCGCCACGTAATACTTCAGGTTTCCTACTCTCTCGCTATTCAGTAAACCTATGGACTCCAATTTCTGCAGTTCCCTTCGCACAGAGTTAATATTCCTGCCAGTTTTCCTCGCGAGCTCCCTGACGTAGAATTTTCTATCTGGGCTAAGGAGGAACAGAGCCAAAATTTTGACCCTCGTTTTTGAGCCAATTATCGATTCGAGCATGAATACATAATGTATCCGATAGTATAAAAAAGTTACTCAATTGCCCACAAGTTCCTAGAGCAGTTGAAGCGGTACCGAAGGCTAGAAGAGTGCACCAGTTTTGCCCGTCGAATTTGAGGGAGAGTGGAGACCCCGAGATGACACAGCATTTACACTGTACCGATCATGGATCTTACTCGTCAGTTAGTTTACTAAAAAGTAAGGCAAAATCTTTTTACAAAAACGACGGAAGGTTGAAGAAGGTCTAGGAGGATTACTGAGAGACGAAAATGATAGTTGGAATCGATACTTCAGGCAAGATAGACCAGTTGCCCATGTGGATCGGGGTCGTAAGACCAATGCAGAGAGGCATATTGGATAATTTGAGAAAAAGTGTGGGAGGGAGGGCCCCCGTCTTATTGGCGAGGAGAAGGCTTGACGGCAAATATCTAAACCAAGAGGAGATTGAGACATTGAAGAAAAATGTGAATCTTTCCTCAAAGGTGCTGAGGGCCCCCGCTTATGCGTCCTGCATCTGGGACTTCAGATCACTCCACGATCCCAAGGTGCGGATATTAGCATCAGCGATTCTCCTCACGCTAAGAAATCTTCGAGTCCAAGAAGAGGATGTGATTCTAATCGACAAGGATTACGACTACGATAAAATGAGATTCCTTTGTTCGTCGGTGGCATTTCTGCTGCGTAAATTCGAGGGAAAAGACCTCAACGTGGAAGTTGGAACCTCTTACAACGAAAGCATCGGGCTCGCGGACATTGTAGCGAAGCTCGCGAGGCTGGGCAGATTGCATGCTGATGAACTAGGGACCGATGAGCTGAAAGATATCATGCGGACTTTTTGAGAAAATGCTGAACTAATAAGGTTGTCATTCCGGCCGGAGGACCTATCCTTGATAGGTAGACACTCCGGCAGGTCATTTTAACTTAATCTAGAGGGATATTAAAACCTTGTGATTTGAAGCCCCCTAATTTTTGAATGGCGGGCCGGACGGATAGCGTCCAAAGGAGTTTGGGCCAAAGTCCTTTTTTTAAGAATTTCGACCCCCTTTCAAGTGCAAACCTGTAGAGCGCCCCCGATTTCGTTTAAATAATCATCACAAGTATAATAGTGGTTATACTCAGCTTTTTGATACCCCACGCCTTTCGTACAATAGCTAACAAGAATTTCTTGTAATTCGTTGTAAGCAAAGGAATTTCTCGGCTTTTCTTATAATGCGTAGGAAGAAAACAGTCCTCTAGTCATGCTGGAACTTAAATGACAACCCATATTAAACCAAGACACAGTGCGCCCCCTACCTCCCCCTGATCTGTAGGGCTGCCCTCTTTAGAAGTCAGATAAATGTCCGAAATGTGTCTGATTTGCCCAAAAAATGTCTGTTATGCCAATTCATACTTTCTCCCCTTCTTTTCACCAATTTCTTTCAAAACCCCTTTGCTGACTAAATGAAACCTAAACGACAACCAAAATGACAACCCATATCAAACCAAGACAGTGCCCCCACTTCCTTCAATCAGCGCCGCGCCCCTTTGGCGCCCCTTTAATGCCCGTTTTGCCCCTTTGGCGCCCCTTTAAAACGTAGTAAGTACCTTTTCCTGTTTTCCCCACCCGCTCGAAGATTCCTTTACCTTCAAGCTCTTTCAGATCATCAGTAGCCTGTCTTTTTCTTACGTTACAGAGCTGTTGATACTCCTTATTTGTGATCCTTCGCTTCTCTTTGACGTGCATCACCGCTTTGATTTGTCGTTCGTTCAGCCCTAGGCCCCGTAGGTATTCCTCCGTGTAGATGTCTTTCCTGAAGATAACGCGAAAACCTTGGTATTCTTCAAAAACAGGCTCGGGAAGCCCTGCATTAACGCAGGCTTTCAACATCTTGTCTATGCCGCTCCCCCACTGCTCGATCCACCCGATGTCGTAGAAAACTCCGGCTATTTTCTTGTTCCTGAGAACCGAGCGGTGAGGTTTGTAGAGGTCCTCCAGCGTGATGCCAGAAGGTAGACCACCAGGGCTCCAAGTCACGAGTTCGTCGTCGTATATGCGTATCTCCACGTTTGATGGGGAAGAGTAATCCCGGTGGCACGCTGCGTTGACAATGGCCTCTCGTAGAGCATCCAAGGGATAATCCCAGACTTCCTCCCTTGTGAGCTCGCCCGTCATGACAAACTCGACATTGATGTTTTTTCGTATGAAGTCCATAGCATCGTCCACTTGTTCGATGACCGAGCCCTCTATCATCCGGTCGTCGATGACTGTAGTTTTACCCCTGAACCTGCCACAGTGTATCCGTGTCTGAGATAAGAGGGATTGCGGTTTCTTTCCAAAAAGTAGAACCGCCGCCCATGTCGGTTTTCCATTCTTTATCAGTTCTAACTTTTCGAGAACTTTCAAGGGTTTTTCACCTTTCCCGATCCTTCTTCTTCCACTGGCGTTCGCAGCCCTGATATATCTCTCTACTTTTTCCGCGTCTATATCACTAATCGAGGTATCTCTCGCTGGAAGGGCATCCCAGTTCATACCCGTGGAGTCAAGATGAATCTGTGCTATCCCTTGAGGCGACATGGCCCTGTTGCTGTTCCCTACCCTTCTGAAACATCTGCCCTTTACTGATACAGGTTTGATTGGGAACTCTGCGATGCGGATGCAAACAATAGTCCTCCCATTAACTTTCTCAGCCCCGATTTCAGGGATTAGGCTTGGCTTGGTGCTTTGTGAAATCTGATTTGCCCATTCTTTCAGGGATTCTTTTCCGGGAGACGAGCCCTTGATCTCACCGGTGTCAGAAATGCCTATCAGGATAGTACCGCCCTTTGCGTTGGCGAAAGCTGCCGCCGTTTCGATCGTCTCTTTATCGAAGTTTTCCTTAAACTCAAGAGTATTAGACTCCCCTTCTTTGATGAGTTTTCCAAGTTCCATTTCTCCCGCCTAGGTTTTGGGCGGAGGTTGTTTTTAAGGGGGAAACAATGGGTGGAAAAAGTGAATGGTGGATTAAATGTAGTAAATGTGGAGAAACTTTTAATTGCCAAGAGAATATGTGCCAAATTGTTCAAAATTAACCTAAATTTAAAACCAAATCGTTGGGGTATGATGACGCCCCGGAGTTATTGATTATGGCAGGTAGCGCGGGAGGAGCTGTGGCCCCAAGCTCTTGGAGCAGTTCTTATTTGGTCGCTAGATTCCTTGGGGAAGAAAATTACTCGAACTCGGGCAAAAGTTAAAGTTTTACATTCGCGCAATTCATTCATTTTGAGGTAGGCAAATGACAAATCTCACTTTTTTCGGCGGCGTGGGCGAGATAGGCGGTAACAAGATCCTGCTCGAGGACCGCGACACCCGCCTCTGGCTCGACTTCGGCCTCAGTTTCGGACAAAAGGGCGAATTCTACGGCGATTTCATGGGTCCCCGCTCGAAGGGGGGCATCCGGGACCTCCTCCGGATGGGGCTCATTCCCCGCCTCGACGGGATTTACAGGGACGACCTCGTGCACGTCCCGAAGATCGACGATGCACTCAGGGAGCTCGGCATCGAGGACACGTCCTACTGGGCCCCGCAGCTCCAGAGCTACGGGGACGTGCTCAAGCGCGATGGGAAGTCCTGGCTCACGGGGGTCCTCCTCACCCACGCCCACATCGACCACTGCGGCTACATCCCCTACCTCGACCCGCGGGTCCCGATTTACTGCTCCGAGGTCACGCTGCGGGTGATGGAGACCATGGATGAGATCAGCTGGGATGAGTTCACCGTGGTCAAGCCCTGGATGGCCGATCGCATCAAGAGAGGGGCTTTCCCAGGCAAACCAACGATAAGGAAAGGAGACGAGGTCGCTCGCGAGTTCAAGACTTTCACCCCGGGGGATATCCTCAAAATCGGGGGGCTGCGCGTCCAGACCTTCGCCGTTGACCACTCGATTCTCGGGGCTGTGGCATATCTGATCACGACCTCCGACGGCAAGCGCGTGCTCTACACGGGGGATTTCAGGTTCCACGGGCGACAGGCCGAGGCGACCAAGCGCTTCCAGGAGGCGGTCAAGGGGCTCGAGCCCGACGTGATGATAAGTGAGGGGACACGTGTGGACGAGACCGAGCCGGACTCCGAGGAGCGCGTCCAAGCCGAGTGCACCGAACTTGTCTCGAAGGCCAAGGGGTTCGTCGGGGTTGATTTTGCGTGGAAGGACCTGACCCGCTTTGAAACTCTTCGGGAGGCCGCTCGAGCCGGCGGGAAGACGTTCGCGATATCAGCCCGTACCGCCTACCTGCTCAACAAGCTGGGGCGCGGCGGGGAGGTGGAGAGCGACCCGAAAGTGAAGGTTTACGTCCCCCGGAAGGGCAGCATGTTGTACTCCCTAGGCGACTACACCAGGTCGAAGTACATCGCGGGGTTCAGCTCCGACTGGGATAAAGGGGGCCCCGATACCCGACACCTCAAAGATGGGATACGGGCCTACCAGATCAAGGCCGACCCCTCGCGCTACCTCGTGTACCTCTCCTTCTGGGATTTCAACGAGCTCATCGACCTGCAGCCTCCGGAGGGGGGCCTCTTCGTCTCGGCCTCATCGGAACCCTACGACGAGGAGGGGATGATCGAGGAGGAGCGGAAGAAGGCCTGGATGAGGCACTTCAAGCTCAACCCTCCCGACCACGAACTGCTCCACGTACACGCATCGGGGCACGTTTCCGGGGTCGAGCTCAAGGCTTTCGTGCGTGAAGTCGGCCCCAAGCAGATTTTTCCAGTTCACACGGAGCACCCAGAGTTGTTCAAGGGATTGGCGGGCGAGGTGCACGAGCGGATCGAGCTCGAGAAGGCTTACGAGATTTGAACTCAGTAGCGTGATGTGGTTGGACGTTTTATGAAGTTTACAAAATCATTTATCCCCACTTGACGCTTTCTTTAAATTGACTCATTTTTTCGTCTTTTTCTGGTTTCCTAAAAACATACAAATGCTCATGGGCTATCAGCAGAAAATCGTAGCCCTTCCCCCTCCACCTCTCCCTCGTGGACTTCATCTTCCACTGCATTTTTATGATATCTTCGCGAAGGATGAACCCAGCATCCAAAAATGATTGCAGAACTCTGGGTGTGATGGGAACGAAGTGCTTATGCCTGCGGGTGTCGCCCATGAGGATCGCGCAGTGCTTTCCCGGCTTGAGCACGCGATAGCTCTCCTCCGCCGCCTTCCGCATCTCCTCAGCGAACTCCGCGATGTCGTGCACGCTCGACAGGTCCCCCTCCACGCGCTGCCTCGAGTAGGGGATGATGCTCGCGTAGGGCGGATGGGTCGCGATTAGGTCTATGCTCTCGTCCTCGATCAGGTTGAGGTTGCGGGCGTCCCCCACGTAAGTTTTGATCTCTGGCTCTTTGTCCTTGTATGGGGGGGTAAAATCGAGCCTATTTCTCGTGACCATTATCGCATCTGGGTTTATGTCGACGCCTATGCTCCGACACCGGAGGAGCTTGCACTCCACGAGCGTGGTCCCAGAGCCCACCATTTGGTCCAAGACGAGGTCACCCTCCTTCGCATAACGCTTGATCAAGTTGTGAGGGATGTATGGTGACCAGTTGCCGCGATAGTTACCGAGATGTGTAGCCCAACTGCCCCGGTCAGGGAAGGACCAAACAGTCGTCGTTTCGCCTTCATAATCAGTTTGTATAAACTTCTCCCCCCCGCATTCACATTTTTTATTGGGGGGGATACGATGGTACTTTATATCGCACTTGGCGCACTTGAATTCTTTTGGGGCAAATTCTTTGATCTCATGTTTTTTTGACAAAGCCACTTCAACGTCTTCGATAATTACGTGGTCGTGGGTCTTCAGGAACTCCCTGTATTCGGCATGGGTGACTTCTCGCATCGGGGTGTATTCAGGCATTTGATTCTACCACCAAGTTGGTCAGATCGATCAGATCAAAATTAGGGTATTTAAAGAGGATCTTGGGAATTTTATCCTCTCCATGTTGCCTTTTGAATAACTGAAAATCTGTCTTTTACTCCAAATGCACGATATAATTTTTGTGTTTGGGAACCTTCAGGGTAGTTTGTTTTTTCCTGAATCATGATAAGTTCCGTCGCCACAAGCATGAATTCTGAAGTAAATTCTCCAACCTCATCCAGTTTTCTGAATTTATTTATGTGCTCTGGTTTGAAAACCTGTAACTTTGGTGGATAGTAGTTTATCGGCGTTATCGAGTCGAACACCGACAATAAATGGTCTCTCATTTCAAGCGCTAGTTTAGGATCATGGGCATATTTGACGTACAACTCAATAACAAGATGAACATGGGCGGGGGTTCGCTCTCTTTTATTTGGTTCTTTGAATTTTACTCTAAAATCATGCGGACCTTTACGGCCTCTAATAGTACCGATTTCAACACCGTCTTTGGTTTTGTAGATTACATCCATAAATTCGCCAGATTTTCGCTTCTTCTGATCAGATCGGATCAAAAAGGATCGTATTTAATGTTTCGGATCAAATTTTTCGAGAGATTCAGAAAAGGAGCAATAATTGAGCTTTTTTACTTGTGGGACGAACAAATCAAAGCAAAGATGGTGTACCCAGCGAGATTCAAGCCACGCTAGAAGCCCTACAGAAAATTTTCAATCTTTACCACGCGTCGCCTGCAGTACCCCCTCACGGGACAGGCCCCGCACCGCCCGCGCTTGCAGTACTCGAGCCTGAGCCTCACGAGCGCCGACTCGAAGGGCTCTAGGGCGCGAAGCTTGAGCCGCCTGCCGACCTCAAGCGCCAGCCTCGAGGGCTTCGGCCTAGCCTTCGGCCATATCCCCCGGAGCTCCCGAAGGAATATGTTCGTGGCGGTCGGCCCTATGCCCCTGAGCCCTTGGAGGAGTCGCTCGAGCTCTCGGGGGCCTGCAGCTTCCTCATGTAAGCGCTCGAGGTCCCCATATCGCTGCTTGAGGCCCTTCGCCATCTCCAGGAGGTTGGTCGCGGTCGAGAAGTCGTAGCGCACGTAGCCGCCCGCGTCCAGCACCTCTACGAGCTTGTCCCACCCGGCCCGCAGCAGGGCGTCGGGCGTCGTCAGCCCCTCTGCCTCGAAAAGCTTGTAGGTCTTCCTCGCGATTTCAGACGAAATGCGCTTGGCGAAGAGTATCGACGCCAGGAACCACTTGAACCGGTCCC
>JAGMBM010000138.1 GCA_023129675.1 Hadesarchaea archaeon
GTGCTGATCGCCCTCACCCAAGCCGATGAGGTCAACCTCATGGCGTGCGAGCTGGGTAAGAAGATGGGCGTTCGGAGGGTGATCGCCCGCGTCAACGACGATAAGCACGCGAAGATGTTTGAGGAGCTTGGGGTCGACATCGCGGTTAGCTTGGTGAGCGCCACGGTAATGCTCTTCGAGAAGGCTGTGACGGGCTCTGGGGTCTACGGGCTGCTCGGCATAGGCGGCGGCAAGGGTGAGGTCGTGGAGGTCACGGTCGGCACGAGCTCGAAGGCGGTCGGAAAGTTCATCAAGGACGTAGACGTACCAAAAAGCTGCACGTTCGCGATGATAACACGGGGCGACGAGCTCATCCCCCCGCGGGGTGGTACAGAGATCCAAGCGGGGGATCTCGTGACGGTCGTGGGCGAGCCCGATGCTGTTTTGAAGGTCACCCACTACTTGCGCGGTGGGTAGATTTTTAAGGCGTGATGGGTGTTTGCATGGAAGTCGAAGCCAAAATCGTAATGTTTTTCGCAGCTCTCGGCGCCATGGCCGGCTGTTTTTCAAGTTTGGTGTCTCGCTTTCATGCATCGAATCCAATAAGGGGGGCGGGCATCGCGTTGCTCCTCGCCCTTTGTCTCTTTTATGTTTCGTACAAATTGACTCTTTCATATAAGTTGGCTCCCCGCATGTTTAAAGTGATGCCAGGGCAATTTCCAGGCGGCAGTAGGAAGGTCGCTACTACCGGTATCATGAATTTCTTCATTATGTGGCTCATTTTTTGGATTATGGTATACAATTTAACTCTTTAGTGGTGGGGTCGCCGAGATTTGAACTCGAGTCACCGGCTCTTCCGCCCGAAGGCCCCGAAGCCGGCAGGATAGACCAGGCTACCCCACGACCCCGAGGAAACTAAACCATCAAAACATTTACCTTTTGTTGCCCGCTTTAAGCAGCCGTTCGAGTTCTTTCTCGAGCGTCGCCACTGGGATGTCGGGTACGCTTATCCGCTGGCTCTTCCCACGGCGCCCCTTGCCCGAGGGCTGGAGGTCCACCACCCCAAGACCCTCCATCCGATTGAGGTACTCCCAGAGCTGGGTGTGCTTCCGAGGCTCCTCCTCATATTCCTCGCAAACGACGCGATAGCTCTTCTCCACCTCGCCCGTCAGCGCGTAGGCCCGCTTCGAAACCTTTAACTTCCGTGCTACCGCCAGCAGGAATAATTTCTCATGAAGTTGAAGGTCACGGATCACCTCTTTTTTGAGCTCGGGGTAAACCTCGGCCTTAGCTTGACGCGCGTGCTCGGGTATTACGGTGTCAGCTCCCTTCCCATCCGCGTTCAATCCGGCGCGCCAGAGAAGCTCGAGCGCGAGTCGAGCATCGCCCCACCGCGCGGCTATGTCGGCGATGAGCGCCACCGTATCCTCGTCGACCGTGCCCACCTTGAACGCCTCGCGGATTCTGTGGTTGAGGATATCCACAAGCTGAGGTGCGGTGTAGCGGTCCAGCGTCAACACGTTGTGCATGAAGGTGCTTTGGGTCGCGGCATCGAGCGATCGCAGGAAGCCCTTGTCGCGCGCGATTGCCATGATGCTTATGCGGTTTGGTGCCCCCGACTCCTCGGCCGCGCGGGTGAGCGAGTAAAGAAGGTCGGCCCCGCTAAGCTGGACGAAGTAATCGAGCTCGTCCAAGATGAGCGTGAGGTAGGCGTCATGTTTGTTTAAATGGTCCACGACCATGTCGAGGAGCTTCTCGGGGCCCAATCCACGGGCGGGCCAACGGGGGTTGTAGTGCTGCACGAGTCTCATCAGCACCGCGTAGGGCGTCCTATCCTTGCGGCAGTTGACGTGGAGGTAGCTGAGGTTAAGCCCCCGCCCCTTGGCCGCGGGCTCGAGCTCCTCTCCGAACCTCCGGGCGAGCGCGGTCTTCCCCACACCCACGCGGCCCGTGATAAGCACCCGCTGGCTCGCTCGGTTCTCAATGACCGACTTGAAAACTCGCGTGAGGTGACGGAACTCATCATCGCGGTGCACGAGGACACGGGGCACGTAGTCGGGCAAGAGCTTGCTCGCATCACGAAAAACCGACTCACGGCCGAGCTCCTCCTCAAAGATTTCCCCGAACATCCTGTCCCTTTTCAGATTTATCTCGCTTGTAACATTAAAGCGCTACCTAAGCCAGCAACCAGATGTAGGCAGCAACCACGACTGCTGCCGTGACGAACGAGAAGACCCGTGCAGCTTGGGACCAGCTCCAACCTCGCCTGTACCGCATGAATGAACCCGCCGCAATCGAGAGAACTATCGCGCCCGCACTCACCACAGTGAACGCTGCAAGAATGAGGGGCAACTCTTCGTACGCCCGATGCAGTGCCCCGAGGTCCTCCCCCGCCAGCTGCTGAACGAGCTGGGTCCCAAACGAGGCCACCTGTCCCAGCCTTACCTTATCCACGGCGTCGAGGTTATCGGCCGGGGTGTGAATCGGCCAGAGGATATTTCCGTGCTGCGGGTTGACCCAGTAAATCCACGTTCCGGGAATGCCCGCGCGAGTGAAGCTCGCGTAGTCGCTGTAGCCCCCGACGGCTGACGAGCGCTCTGATTTCACGAAGAAACCCAAGTCTTCCGCCAGCTCTTGAGCGTAGGCATCGAGCCATTCAGTCGTGGCAATCTCCTGTGAGTCCCTAAGCCCAATGCGCAATCCATTCTCAGGTCCAGGAGCAATTGAGTCGAAAACGATTGTAACGACGATGTTGTTCTCAGCGTGTTCGCGCACGAATGCCTCACTCCCCAACAGACCGAGTTCTTCACTTCCAAAGGTTGTGAAAAGAATGGCGCGTTGGAGTTTCTCCGTCGATAGCACGCGGGCGATTTCGAGGACGACCGACACCCCCGAGGCATCGTCGACCGCACCAGGGGTCAGAACGGAGTCGTGGTGGGCGCCGATGACCATGATTTCATCACTCTGCCCGGGCAGCAGCGCCATGACGTTGTAGGACGTCGAATTTTCCAAGGTCACGCGAAGCCTATTTTCCTCGATCACGTATGATTTCTCGATGGTAAAGTTTTCAATCCATGCTTCTAGCCCGTAGCTCCGGAACTCGTTCTCGATGTAGCTCGCGGCAATTGCCTCGGCTGCGGTTCCTGCAAGGCGGGGAGCGATGTTCACCAAGTTCTCCACATGCCCGTAAGCTCGATCGGCTGAAACCTCTCCTCCCTGGGCTAAAGTTGGGCTACAGAAGATTGCAGTTAAAACGAACATCAACAAGATGTGGCACGAACTAAGTCTCATTTGAGTTCCTTTCGGACGGCGGAATATCTTTTTATGATGTGAAATAGCCTGATCTCGCCGACTATGATATTATTTCGCTTTGTCACCGGAAGCCTTCTTATCCCATGTTCCATCATCTTGGTCAACACATTCCTTATTGTATCCTTGGGACGACATTTGACGAGTCTCCTATGCATGACGCTCTCAGCGGTGCCCCAATGCAGTGCCCTTAGGTCTGGGAGTCCAAAAGCGTAAGGAGCCCTTCTAGGGGCCAAAATACTCAAGACATCGTGCTCCGTTATCACACCAACGATTTTTTTGCTTTTTTTGCTCTCGGTGACCCACACATGAGTCTTTTTTGATAATACATCCAGAACATGATCGACTGGCGCGTCTTTTTCAATGAGGGGCACATCCCTCCTCTGCATGATCTTTTCAACTTTGAGTTCGTAGAATTCAGGGCCCACTCTTTTTGGTTCCGCCATTTCTTTCTCCTCAACTAAAACTCTTACAACACTATTAAACCTCTTTCTTGCGTTTGATCATCTTTAGGGCTTTCCATAACGATGGCGGCGTGATGAGGGTAGTGATAATGACCATCACAAGGATGGCAGAGGCTATATCGGCGCCTATGATGCCATGATCAAGCCCAAATTTGATCAAGATCAATTCTACACCTGCTCTTGGCATCATTGCAACCCCAACGGCGAAGGATTCCCTGCTGCTAAACTTGGATGCTTTAGCGCCGAGGCCGCACCCCACGATCTTCCCGATTATCGCTACCATCACCAACACGACTACAAATGAGCTAACAGACACAAACGCGTTGACATCGAATCTCATGCCTATCGTTACGAAGAAAATTGGTATGAAGAAGCTGCCCCCGATCAACGAAACATGCTCCCTGAGTCTCCTAGCAAAATGAGTTTGGCCAACGACTAATCCTGCTGTGAAAGCCCCTATAATCGCGGCCAGTCCGATCTCCGTAGTTATCAGACCAAACGCCAGAACGGTGACTAGACCCAACAACAAAAGGCTCTCTCTACCAATTGTAATTTTTTCTGAGAGTTTTCTAAACAATTTGATTCCAACGGTTAAAGAGATCAGGAAAAACAGAACAGTGAAAAGGATGAGTAAGGATATTTCTACTAGAGGTATGGCACCGGTAACCGCCACGCTGATAAGGATGCTCATCATTACTACGCCTATTACGTCGTCGATGACCGCTGCTCCCATGATTAGAGTACCCAACCTGGTCCGCAACATCCTCAATTCCGTAAGGATGGATGCCTTCACCCCAACGGAGGTTGCCACCAAGCTTATGCCAACGAATGTCGCGATGAGGTGAGAAAATCCGAAAAAGATTGCCGCGAGATACCCCAAGACAAACGGCAAAATTACGCCAGAAACAGCAACGATGCTTGACGCAATTTCTAGCCTTTTGAATTCTT
>JAGMBM010000139.1 GCA_023129675.1 Hadesarchaea archaeon
ATTTTCCAACTTGCATCACGTAAAAGTAGGTCGAAGGCGCTAACTTGAACAAAAAATGAGCAATTTTTGGGTTTTATCCGTCTGCCCCCGCTAATTAGGAGCAGGTTATTTTATAGCCCGCAGTATGTATGCTGTGTTATCTGATATCGCCCGTTATGGTATTGAATGGGGAATAATCTGGAAAGATGGACTTGGCTCATTTCATCCTCGCCAAGAACTTAACTAGCCTCAGTAGTTCTCGGATCAGCTTGCCGGGCTTGGACAGCCAGCATTTTACACCAACATTAGGTCTATTGTCTCTTCTACCATGGAGACTTCCTGGATCTCCAAGCTCCAGCCGTGCTCTTCCGCGTATTGGTTGAGGTCGACGACGACTGGCTCGTAGTCTATTATCTGAAAATGTCCTACTTGGCGGATGACTTGCCTATAAGTCACGACCCTCGACTGGCCGAGAGGGACCAAGAAAAGCTCCTTTCCCGCTTCCTCGGCTGCTTCGGCCTTTGCCAATATAGCGCCCACCGATCCTATGCTCCCATCGGGTCTGATCTCGCCCGTGACCACTACATCGTCCCTGACCTGGCGGTTCTCAATCGCGGCGTAGGTAACGACCGTCATTGCCACCCCGGCGCTCGGACCGCCGATCATCTGTGCGGGCGCATCTGTCTCGAAGCTCACGTCTATATCGCTGAGATCGATCCCGGCCATCTGCGCCGCAACCTCCGCGGCCGTCTCGGCGGAGTACTGGAGGTCGACCTGCGCATATGGCTGAATACGATAAAACACATCTCCATCGCCCGGCCTTACTTCGACGCTGAGGTCGCAGAGCAGACCGTTGCCCTGCGAATCCACGGCCGCGATCTTGGTATATGCTTCTCGAACCCCTGCAAACTGTAACGGCTCGCTACCTACTCCAGTACCTTGCTCACCGACCGCAATTTTTCCCTGAACGAACACGCCGAATGCGGCACCGGCCGAGAAGGCGAGAATCGCTAGAACTGCAACTACCCTATATGAAACACCCAATTTTTTACGAGTTCTCCAAGTTAAATTTGCCTTCTTTGAAGTGCGAATGTTTCTGCCAAGTAAGACCAAAGAAATGACGACCAGCGCGGCACCCGGAATTATAAATGTGGATCTCAGCCCGAGCGTGGCAAGCCCCGGCTTAGCTGCACCGTAATAAAGCATCAATAGCCCAAGAACCAACAGAACTGGCATGTAAATCACACTTCGTTGGGCTCGAAACTTTAATTCGAAGAAGTCACCAATCAGCGGGAAATAGCTTAGAATGAGAGCCATGCCGATGGCAACGTAGATCCCGTCCGCATATCCACCGATCGTAGGATAGGCTCCCTCATGAGTGGGGCCGAAGACTTGGCGAGAAGGATAGCGGGGACGAAGGTTCGCGATTTGGTGAATCCAAACGTGCAGTTCGAGCCGCTCCTCGGTGAGGTCGAGTTTGAGCGGAAACTCCTGCGTGATCCGAGCCTTAAGCTCGTCGGGCTCCTGTACGACGGATTTAAACTTCAGGCGGTGTTTCGGGAACTCATCCCCGAAGGAGAGTTCGGCATCGGGCACGCGCACATCGTTTTCACGAACCGTCTCTTCGGTACCTTCGATGAGGGGGACCGGAGATATCATGCGCGCGTGAGCGTCTATGGCTTCCCCTCGCTGATTTCCACCACCGGCATTGTCGAGGCCCCAGCGAGGCCCAAGGAGTTTTACGTCCTGAAGCAGCGGTATGCAGCGTTGGGGGGAACCGACGCTCAGCTGGAGGAGTTGAAGGAAAAATTCCGTGATAGGTTCATCGACTACGACGATGAGCGCTTGACCGAGATTATGAAGGGCTATGTCATGCAGGCGGTATTCTACCACCTCAAGCTCGACCCCTTCTGCGTGGACAAACGGTGCAGGCTATGGAATGCCCACTGGCAGGAAGAGATGCTCGAGGCTCAGCTCTCGCAACCAGAGTTCTGCGAGCGGCACTCAGCAATGTTGGAGAAGTTTAGGCAATAGCTATTATAGCTTTCTTAATTGGGGGACATCTATTCCTCCATTTGCACGTTGCACAAATCATGTAAAAGAGAACGAAAGTAGAACAAAATAGAGTTATTAATGCAAGGAATTCCGTTATTTCAATTAACAAACATCAAGTTAAGCGATATGGAACATAGGGCGCCTTGGGAATGCACCTACGCAAAAGAGGGCAAAAGCAAATGCAAGCTTGGCATTCCGCCTAAGTCGGATCAAGAATATTTTAAGATTTTGTCGCTGTGCGTGTTGCAAGCTAGGCTTTGGCTTAAAACCGGTGGAGTAACCGCCGATGTAGAAATGGCGTTCTTCTAAACGTATCTAAAGAACTAGGCATAAGTCAACCGTGGCCGATTAAGGAAAACTTGCCCATTCGGGAGGGTCCGGCGCCCAATCCTTAAATGTTCCGATTGAGATTATCCCTATTTGCGTAAACGCGCGCCAGTTGAACCTCTCAGGGTTTCCTATGTATTCTAACGATATTTTCCATTCTATTGCCATGTAGCGTTCGAGCAGTTCAAGTCTTTCTTCGAATGTTCCAGGAAATTCCTCGCCCTCATAATCGCGTCCCATTTCAACGTCCCTAAGGAAAGGGTAATCCCTCTCCCCAACCACTCTTGTTGCAAGGTAATACTCCGCCTCCCCGTCGCGATTCGTGTCTATTGCAATCGAAAAGGGTAAAAATTCGTCTTCAATTGAATTTTCCATTGCTTCGGGTCCAGAAACCCCAAATCTAACCCTGAGGATGGCGGTTAATTCTCCCGTCTCCCTTATCAAAGTCGCTTCGAGGATATCAAAATCGGCTAAGAGAGTCCCATAACCCTCAGCAAATTGGTCCCCCTCATCATCGACAACCGTTACGACGAGCGGCTCCCTTTCCTTGCTCGTAAGGAAGGCAGCTGTTATTGCGATCAAAAAAGTTATTGCCAAAATGATAACTTTCTTTTTCATCTGATTGTCCCTCAGCTTTTAACTTCGTATCGTTTTACAAGCTTAAAGAATTTCCTCGAAATAGGTTTATTCAACTATATGTAACATCGAGATATGGACGGTAAGCAGCATTAGCGTATTCTTTTGAATAGTAAAGCTGACCATAGTGGGTGTAGCCAACACTCCATGCATTTGAAAGCCAAGCACTTCTGATTGTTCCTTTATGAGTATTCGCCCAAGAGGTTACATCCCATTCCCACCAGCCCGGCACTGATCCCAAGATGTCTGAACTTATTTTGGAACCCCTATTTCCCCATGGCGCATTATTCGCGGTGATGGTTGATTCGCTCCAATTATTGGTGGCAACATCCCATAAAGCAGCGGACCTTCTGTCACCCCACCAAATTTGATACGCGTAGGCTTTGAAAACAGCGCTAGTAACCGTCGCGGAACTCGGGATGGAAGAAAGGTCAAATTTAAGCCAAGTGCTTTCAGGCTTGTTTGCTCCCGCCAAGTTGACAGCGATCCAAGTTTCACTCCCATAATTTCCCCCTGGATTATCTTGGCTATCAACAAAAGCATCGTCGCTTGGGTAGATATTCACCGTCTCTCCGATGGTGTAAACGATCTCGAGATATGGGTGGTAAGTGGCGTCAGTATATTCTTTAGAGCGGTAATACTGGCCGTAGTGAGTGCCCCCAGCGGTCCCAGGGTAACAATAGTAAAAACCAATCTGGCCACCGAGTTTCTGTTGGACGTATGACGTATCAACATCATGCGTCCACCACCCAGGGACGCTACCTCTAACAGTTGAGCTCACCGTGTCGCCCAGTGTCGCCCATGGAGCATTGTTCCCGGTTATCGTATATTCATCCCAATATGTGCCGAACTCTCTAAGGGCAGCATCACAGGTCGTCGAATACCATATCTGATATGCGTGTGCCCCAAAGGTAGCCTTTATGATCGTCGCGTCCGCCGGGATATTGCTCAGGTCGAATTTGAGGAAGGTTCCCTCCGGCACCTCGTAGCCCAACGGGCTTTTGCCTCCGCCAGCTCGGTTGACTCCGATCCACATCTCAGACCCATAATTTCTCCCAGGATCGTCCCTCAGATCTGTGAATGCATCAGCGATCGGATTCAACCTGACCGTCCCACTCCCCATAATGTATGTAACTACGAGATATGGGTGGTAAGTGGCGTCAGTATATTCTTTAGAGCGGTAATACTGGCCGTGGTGCTTGGTCCAAGCGGTCCCTGGATAAGAGAGATAGAAACCTACTTCTCCCCCCAGCTTTTCTTTAACATGGGCACTATCAACTCTGTAAACCACCCATGACGGAATGCTTTTTATTTGAACATTATCGCTGATCGCATCTTCCAAAGTACCCCAAGGAGCATTGTTCCCAGTTATAGTGTGTTCATCCCAATTCGTGCCAAATGCTCGCAAGTGGGAGGCGCAAGAATTTTCCCACCAAATTTGATACGTATAGGCATGAAAATTAACGCTTGTAATGATTGCCCCAGTTGGTATATCGCTTAAATCAAACTTAAGGAAAGTTCCCTCGCCTAACCCAGAAGGCCATGGACCAGAATCAGTGGCCTCATTAACGCCGAACCATTGTTCAGAACCGTAGTTACCATCAGGATTGTCTCGCAAATCCACAAAAGCATCCCCACTCGGATAAATTATTTTGAAATTCTCTAGGGGTCCTAGGTAGTATGCAAATCCAATCCATTCCCAAGTAGTCGGGATTATTGGAACTACTCTTGCCGTATACGTTCCGCCAACTGGGGCAACAAACTCAACAATTTCGTAGGGGTTGTCAAAGCTGTCCGATTTGGTAACAAAATTAAACTGTGGATCATAAACCCAAAGGTCTAGGTCTGACTCTAGTTCGTCCGTAGAAGGTGGGTGGGCGACCTCTGGATGAGAATTCCAACAAAGCACTGCCTTTACTTTTTGCCCTGCAAATGCGGTGAATTGATAGTCTTTTGGTGAATTCTCAAATAAATATGAACCATCCCACTGATCAGATGCAGCTATATCATCCGCCGCCGATAAGTTCACCGCCCCTGCTCCGTCTCTATCGCTTAACCTACTGCTCCCTTCTATGTTATGTGTGGCGGATGCCATGATTATCGCTTTAACGCTCTCGGGCCACGATCTAAGGCTATCTCTCCTTTCCATAAGCAGCGCCGCCTCAGCCGCGACGATTGGCGCTGCAAAGCTTGTCCCCCCACCCGCATCACGTGTCCACGGGGGACTTGTAGATAAAGTATTCGTCCCAGTGGGGAGGTTTGGATATGGGTAAGAGAAGCCGCTACCTACAGCAACCACCTCGGGCTTTTCCCTATCACCATATGGCGAAATAGGGTCTTTATAGCTCGAGTAAACCGCCATCGTATCGTCTGACCACAATGGATTATCCTTGTCGTCTATCGCGCCAACGGTTAGAACATTGTAAGCAAGCCCTGGGGATGTGACATTGCCAGTTCTCGTTACCCAATTGTCCCCATTGTTGCCTGCGGATTTGATCACGGTTCTCGCGTGATGGTATACTAAATGGTCTAGATACATGTCCATGGCATCCATTTGCAAATTAGTATCCTCTCCCCAACTATTGTTTAGGATTCTTGCGCCTTGGTTTAGAGCCCATTCCGTAGCATTGATAATGTTCTCATCTGAAAAATCGCCAGAATTTGCGCTTAATAGCGGCGGCGCACCATGCGCGATCCCCTTATAATTGGAGTGGGTACTTGCGATTATACCCGCAACGGAGGTCGTATGATCCTCAACTGGCCAATCAGGATTGTAACTTAGCCCATTCTCGAGATAAATATTGCCGAACTCAATGCGACCTCTCTCAACCACCGCTATATTCCCCAAAAAATTTCCCGTGATCCCCCTTTCCCAAACGACATCGGCTTTTACGGTTGGCGCGGCACTGTCCAATTCAGGTTGATAATTCGACCTTTGAAGGTATACCGCTTGTACATCTGAACCTTCAGCTACCTTTGTTAACATCCACTTTGGCAATTCCGCAAAGATTATTGGGGCGTATTCACTTGCATAGCTGGTGTCAAATCCTTGCGCCCTAATGAAGTCGATTACCAATTTTCCCTTGAGTTTTAGGGCACGTTTTTCATCCTGCAATATTTCTTCAGAAATTTTATCCGCAAGTCTAATCGAATCCTCACCAGCTTTGCCATTTATTACTATGGGCCTGCCATTTACCACTTTCCCTTCAGCCTCTGGATATCTAGCCATAACGTTTTTTATTATCTCATCGTGGTCGATTGGCGTAAGCCATATCCATACGCGCACCCTATCATCGGCCCCCATCCCTTGCAGGAGTTTATGCAGTTCGGGCTCAAATTTTCCATATTTTATAAGGTATTCTTCCCTCTCTTGCGCCTCGATATTATCTATGTTTACGAAATTTCCGGTTTCGTCGATATGCACGAGATCAACGTATTTGCAAAACCCTGGATCCGTCCGATATCTTTTATCCATTATCCATGCGGACCAAATTCTCCGCCCTGTAAAAGGGTAATTTGCCCAGCCTTCCTTTACTACTTCCAAACTTTCCCTTGGAATGCCATGTTTTTGTGATATGTATCGTAAAGCCGTTTCTCTGACATCCTCGTTCTCACCCAATATTGGATATTGTACAATTTCATTCTCCGGATACTTTGCTCCTAAGTAATTTTCGTTATCTGAGTTTTCCTGTGAATTAACTTTAGCTATTAGTGTCGATGAGTTCACGCTGACGAACAAAGACATTAAAACTATGATAATCAATCTCCTCTTTCCCATTTTACTCCAGCCCCCCCTTGAATGAGGCGGTTTTAGGGGCTTATATTTTTTGGGACTTAAATAGGTTACTAATTGATTTTTGTGTACATAAATACATAAGAAAAGGCTTAAATTGCTCGATTCTTGTCATATTAGGTCCACAATTCTCACCCCAAAAATGACGTTGCGATTGCCTAATTCTTACAAACCCTTAGCACAAGTGCAAGCGAAAATTCAAACTAGGTGGCCCCACCTCCCTTGAACCTGCGCTCATTAAGACTGGCATATCGATTGGCAAAAGAGTTGGGGAGTATAGTAAAGATTCCCCGAAAGTCTTGTACACGTCTGTAAAGATAAGGAGGGTCGCACTGACTTGGGGACAGGTCCGAAGATACCGGTTGCCTCCCCGCCCCGCCAAGCGCAGGGATAGGAGAACTCCGAAATATATCGAAAAGTACGGCGACCAAACTTTTGAAATCGAAGCCCTCGATCCCCGAATTCTCAGGCGGATAACGGAGCAGAAATTACGGAAGTTCATACCTCCCGAAGAACTTCGCGAGCTGGAACTGAGAGAAAAGGCAGTGAAGCTAACCCGCGAACTGCTCAAGCCCGTAAGAGAGCGTGTCGAGAGGATGGTTCGAGAGCTACTAGAGCGGGGATTATCACTTGAGGAAATCAGGAAGAGGCTCGGCAAGAAGGAATAAATGCAATTGGATTCCTAGCTTGATTGGGTTCTATTATTCTTGAAGCGTTTCTTTTCTATTGTCGATATCAAGTTCACCAAAGCGTTCTCGGCTACTCGAGAAATATTTAGCCCAATCTTCTGCGCCCGCTCAAAGATTTCTTTCTCAATTGATATAGTCACCTTCACCTTCAACGACACCACCCATATTTATACGGTTTTTTCCATTGTTTATGTGTTTTACGTATGTACATTTTAAATAGAAGAACTATGAACTAAGTAAAGGGATAAAAATTCGAAAAGGGATTTTAGCAATTATTGTTCTAGCCCTCAGCGTGGCCTTTCTATCCTTGATATCTGTAGAATTCTCGCTAAGTTCAGGGGACGATAATTGGACCATTAAAGCTGAAACCCTGGAGGTCGGCGGCTACGGTGAGGGAGTTGTCGGCACGGGCAGCTTCATCTACGTCGCCAAGACCCTCTACGCCACATCCACACCGAGGTTCTGGCGTTACGACCCAACCGCAAACAGCTGGATGAACATGAGCGTTACAGGACTTCCGACGGGGGCGTTTAGGAATGGTACGGCTCTCGAATGGGACAACTCTGACTACATCTACGCTCTGGCCGGTGCCCGCTATAGCGATGCTGATCGCCGCGTATTCTTCCGCTACACCATCTCAGGTGATAACTGGACGCAGATGGCAAATACCCCCGGTCCCCAAGGCGCTGGTGATGCCATAACATGGTCAGGTTACGATAACTACATCTACGCAATCCTCGGCAGCAGCGGACATGGAACGATTTTCGCCCGATATTATTCGGAGAACAACACTTGGGAAACGAGGACATCTCCACCCGCAGGTACCGACGATGGTTGCTCGCTCGTCTGGACTGGAGGCACTTACCTCTACGCGTTGCGCGGCGAATACATAGAGACTACTCCACTTCGCGACTTCTGGCGCTATGACATCGTCAACGATAGCTGGGCGACGATGGAGAACATTCCTGAGGAAGGGGGCGTAGGCGACGGCGGCTCACTGCTGTGGATAGGGAACTGGCTACCCGCACACAGCGACTACATCTATGCATTAGGCGGCGGCAGCGCTTGGGAGGATGCTGACGACAACTACTACAGGTATTCCATTTCGAACGACAACTGGGAGAATTTGGCAGACATACCCTATCCAATAACTGACTACGTTGGCAACAGGCTGGGCTTCGCTAATGACCACATCTACTACTGGCAGGGCACACCCAGCGAGTACCTAGGCGGCGGAAAAAAGTTCTGTATGTATGAGTTTGGATATGTGGCGGGGAAGTGGACACAAACCAATTGGTCAGGCGGTGCCACCGATCCAACCCTGCAAGTTGGCACCTGGGGCAGCACCTATGACAACTACTATCAGGGCGAGAATGTTGACACCTCGGACGGCGATAACATAAAACTCAGCACGGCGGGCGGAGGAGGGGTCGAGAACATTGCTTTCTGTGGCTTCGAGGATGCCGGCGACACACTCGGCTACACGACCGAGGGCGGCCCCGACGACCCGGGTACTGACGCATTTGGACCGACTACTTCCAACCCGCGCACTGGCTCAAAATCATTCGAGGCCCAGGACACCGGCGGGTCGTCGGAGTACCCGGACAACATCCTTTTTGACCAAGTCGGTGTCAGCTCCTACGACAACGTGTGGGTCCATGTGTGGATCGACACCAACTGGGGCGGCTTCGAGGCGAGCGATTGGATCAGGGGGTCAGTCCAAGTCGACGGCGGCTCATGGACGGAGTTCTTCTACGTGGTCGATGACACGGGCGGGAGCCCCCTGCCGCAGGACTGGACGGAGTACACCTATAACGTCGGCGACGCCGCCAGCACGGTCAGGATAAGAATTGAGATGCGCAACTCCGCGAACACCGAAATCTACTACTTCGACGACGTGAGCATCACGGGGGATGCCGGCGCTGGTGGCTACGGGCCGGCCGCCTACCTCGAGTCCTCGATCTACGACACCGGCCAGGTTGCTACTTGGGGGACCATAACGTTCGACAATATCACGCCAACGGGAACTGGCATTACGGTTAAGGTCAAGACGGGCACAGATAACGACCCCTATGTCGATGGTGATTATGACACCGAGAACTGGAGCGCCTGGCAGACGTTTGACAACGGCGCCGACCTGCCCTACGAGAACCGCTACCTGCAGTACCGCGTTGAACTCTCGACCACGAACAACACGGTTACACCCAAGTTTTCTGAGATAACCTTGCCTTACACCACCGAGGTAAACTACCCGCCGACATCTTCGGTCAATACTATCGCGCCCTACTGGCAAACCTCCTCAAGCTTCACCGTCAACGCCACGGCGTCCGACCCGGAGAACGACACAATCGAAAACGTGGCGCTCTGGTATCGTTACTCCAGCGACAACTCCAGCTGGGGTTCCTGGACTTGGTTCGAAAACGATAGCACCTCACCCTACTCCTGGATCTTCACCTCACCATCAGGCGACGGTTACTATGAGTTCTACTCAATCGCAAGAGACAACAACGGAAACACGGAGGACGCGCCAGCCGTCAAGGACGCCCTCTGCGGGGTGGACACGGCGGCCCCGAGCTCATCGGCCGACACCATCTCCCCCTACTGGCGGACCTCTAGCTCCATAACGATTACAGCAACCGCGAACGACTCTACTAGCGGGGTGCGGGATGTCACCATCTATTCCCGCCACTCGGCCGACAACTCCACCTTTTCCGCGTGGGAGAACCGCGGAACCGACGCAACATCGCCGTGGTCGTGGGACCTGGTGCTCAACGAGAATGTGTACTGGGAGTTCTACACCCGGGCCTCCGATGTGGCTGGTAACCTCGAGGACGCCCCGGCCGAAGCAGACGCATTGTGCGCGGTCGACAACGTTGCCCCTGATAAGCCGACCCTCGTCTCGCCGGAAAACAATACCACCGTTAGCACCAGCACTCCGACATTCAAGTGGACTACGGTTACAGATCTCTCGGGGGTCACCTACACTTTGCAGGTCGATAACGAGGATTCGTTCGCCTCGCCCTACGTCTACTACAAGACGGGTATCACCGACAACCAGCACACGAGCGAGAACACGCTGGCCGACGGAACTTACTACTGGCGGGTTCGTGCCGTAGATGGAGCGGGCAACCTTGGCGAGTGGGCAGACAGATTCAAGCTCACCATCCAGACCGGAGGCGCGGTTGAGAATATTGCTTTTTGCGGCTTCGAGGATTCCGGCGACACGCTCGGCTACACGACCGAGGGCGGCCCCGACGACCCGGGTACTGACGCATTTGGACCGACTACTTCCAACCCGCGCACTGGCTCAAAATCATTCGAGGCACAGGACACGGGCGGGTCTTCGGAGTATCCGGATAACATCCTCTTCGACCAGGTCGACGTAAGCTCTTACGACAACGTGTGGGTTCACGTGTGGATCGACACCAACTGGGGCGGCTTTGAGTCGTCCGATTACATCCGAGGGCTGGTCAGCGTCGATAATGGGGCGTGGACCGAGTTCTTCTACATATACGACGACACGGGCTCTGACCTCTTGCCGCAGGACTGGACAGAGTACACCTATAACGCCGGCGACACGGCGAGCACCGTCCGGGTGAAGTTGGAGATGCGAAACTCCGCGAACACGGAGATCTACTACTTCGATGACGTGAGCATCACCGGAAGTTAAGTCGGTGGCTACGAATCTGAGGGGCACCTCATCCCGTCGGCTTTTTTTTGTATTGATTTATTTACAGGGCCCTTTCGCTTCAAATGAGCTAAGATAAAATTTAGTAGAATCCAAGCAGTCCATTTTGGCACCAGCCAGGTGAACCGTTTGCTACAAGACTCTCGGCAAGTCTTAACGATACTCCCCTTTTCATTTTTTACTGGCTCCACTTTGGTGCGGGGGAGTAGGTTTTAAGCTACCGTTTGAATCTACCGAAATGAAATTTTCATGCCCAAAATCTGCCCAAATATTGCTCCATTGACCTGTCGAAACTGGTGCGGTATTAGGGTTTGAACCCAGATTTGTACCCATAAATGTGCTTTCAATTCTCTCTATAGTGGTGAAGCTTTTCGTTCGTCCTCGATTTTGACTCTTTTGAAGCGGGGGTCTTCTAAAAGCTTCTCCCGAAACCAGCTTTTCGGTACCAAAACCTCTGTAACCCTGCAAGCCGGAATTGTAGGTGTTTCAACAAGGCTGATTTCTGTAAATTCAAAATCTTTCACTATCGCCACTGCCGTTTTATTTCCATATTTATTTCCAGTAATATGTGGACAAGAGAGATAATTTTTTCCACAGATAGAACAAATGGCTTTCTTTATTTTAATCCCAGCACTTATGCCACTTCTTCCTTTCAATATAGAATTAATTAAGTCTGGATCAGTTACTTTGTAATGTGTAAATTCCTCCTCTTCTGTTTTCATTTTGGGCCCTTCTTCCTTCTAATGTCATTTAATGTTTTAATCACATCGCTTGCGGAACCTTCCAGCTCGATCCACTCGATCTTATCCGTTAGAGATACATATCGTCCGAGTTTTAACCTGACCTTCCCCGAACGCCCTTTGAAGAAATTAAGTGAAAAATCGCGTTTAAGCTACTAATTATGGCAACTCCTAATTCCACAATTTCAGGAATGCCATATTCTACTTTAATCGCCAATTGTTCCTCAGAGTTACAAAAGTATTCTACAGTTGCCCCCCGTCTCTAAGATTTTTTACCATTTCAACAGTTTGTCTTTTAACCGCATTTTCTTCGTCCGGAACTATTAGTAAATCCGACTGAAGCAACTTTCTTTTTCTTTCCTCATTAATCGATTTTTGTGCAAATAAATCCTCGACATTCATTTTTTTCCCCTCGATTTTATTCATCTAAGGATAATAAAAACCATTTCATAATCTCCATATTTGCTCCTATTATCGGTCAACTCGGCTTCTGCCTCATTAGTTTTGCTTTAGCATAAAACCGCTGTATAAGTGCGCCAGCTATTTTTAACTTATGGTGCGGTATAGGGGATTCGAACCCGCGAACCCCTACGGGACCAGCCCCTCAAGCTGATCCCAGAGCTACCGAGGCTAGACCACAAGTAGACTCCCAACGAGACTCTGGACTTAACCCCTAGTTTCCCGCTAGGAGTCTTGGAACCCACAAGACCCAAACTGGTTCCTATAAGGCTGAACTGGGGTCCGACCACCATGTATGGACAAGTGCCTAGGCTCCCTAGGGTTAACCCCTTGAAGATCTTAGAGTCTGCACTTGCAATCACGAGTTCCCACTACGTGTTCTGGGATTGACCACCAAGACCCCCGACAAGGCCCTAGACTTAACCCCCTAGACTGAGGCTGGGTCGGGGGGTAGTACTGTGGGCAAGTGGGCGGGGTGTACGGATATGGCTGAGCATACCCCGGTGGTTGGGTATACGGCGCCAGTTGTGATGGAGTTGGGGCTATTGGGGGGTTTGTGGGGGATACGCGGCTGAGGGTAGCCTTGAACGGGGACTTGGAACGGGGTCTGCTGGGGCTGAAACTGCGGGATCTATCTGACATCCTCCTTCGTGACCCCCCCTTAGGCTGAGGCTGGGTCTAGGGGTTGGGGGGCCCTGTCTTTTAAGAGGGGGGGTTGTATGGGTTGTATTATCATTATAGGGGGGTGACACAGACAGGTCAGCGTGTGGGTCCCATTAGCCCAAACCCATAGGTTCAAGGGGTAATCCCCCCGTTTGGTCCCCCCACTTGGAAATTATCCCCCCTTACCAACCTTGATGTCCACCCTAGTCTATGAGGTAGTCTATGGGATCGGCAGTCCGAGTGTTGATTAGTGCCGTATATATGGGGTAAAAACGGTAGCCCCGCCGCAGGGACTCCACCCCATACAAGTCCCCCCTGAGTGTATGGTCGAGTGTAGGTACCCCGTTACCTCTACCAGAGTCGGGTGTGTATCATGTCACAGCCATAGTAGACCTTCCCCTCCGCTAGTAAGGTTGTCCATAGGGGTAGCGTGGTGCCTAGGTGGGGTAGTTCAAGGGGGGGAACATAAGGGGGTCGAGTCAAAAGATTATCGGTCTTTCATGGGGCAGGGCCGTTCGTTCTTTTCGATGCATCGATTTTCGATAATCGAAAATATATTCTACTTTATACAACATAAAGCCGAAATGCTTAAATACAAAAACAAACAAACAAAGAAACAATTGAATGAAGAAGAAAAAGAAAGAGGATCTGGCCAAAGGCGCTGAGGAACTCACCAAGGCTGGCGCACGATTCGCTCAAACTACGATAAAGCTCAGCTTTGATATTTGGCAAAGGGCGAAGATCGTGGCACTCAAAAAGAGCATCACCCTAGCTAAGCTCATCGAGGACGCTTTGCGTCGCGAACTCCAAGAAGAGGAGAAGGAAAAATGATCGAAACTGTCATAGAAATCCTGCTGGTCGTGCTCATAGTCGCCGGTGTCGTGATCCTAGTTCTAGCGCTGGCGGTGGGGGCCATGCTGGGGATCATACCGCTGAGGATCCTGAGGAAGATACACAGGGCCATGGGGTGGTTCAGGTGGCCGAAGCCGAAAAAGTGAGAAAGGATCTGCTCGCGGAGCTGCTCAGCCTCGTGCGTGAGCTCGAGCTTGGCCTAGTTGAACAGGTGCAGTCTTATGGGATCGCGGGTCGGTTGAGTATTTTTCGGGGGCGCTTCTCCAGAAGTAGCATAACCGTGCCGGACGACGACATCCAAGCCCTGCAGCTGAAAGGGGGCGATCCCGTGCTCGTCGTTGTGTGCTCACCATCGTCGAGAAGATTTTGGAGGCAGGACAGTGAGTTCGACCGCTGAGAGAGAATCTGAAATTCCAGAGGCCGAGGAGGTCGTGGTCTCAGTTGATTTGGAGTTTATTGATACTGACATTAAGGACGAGGAGCTTCGATCAGCCGCGCTGGATCTGAAACATTACTGGTACACGCAGGGGAAATGGGTAGAAATCGGTTACACGGATGAAATACCCGTCCGTTTTGTATACAGAAAACAGATAGAGTACCCCCAAGCACCAATGGCGTTCACGACGGTTCCAGTGAGGGTGGTCGCCACCAAACCGCTGGGCGAGGTGCGCATCACCCCGAGGACCAAGCTCAAGCTCTTCTTCAAGGGCGCTGGCGAGGTTAAAAAATGAGTGCCGAAAAAGATAGCCCATTTGGGTTTGATGTGGTAGTTTTTATCTTTTGGTGACGAAATCTGACTCGGGCGGGGGTAGCCAAGTCAGGTCAAAGGCGCCAGATTTAGGGTCTGGTCCCGAAGGGGTTCGCAGGTTCGAATCCTGTCCCCCGCACCATACTCATTCTAAAGCAGATCGTCGGTTTGAGAGGAGATTTTCCGGAAAGGTTCTGGAGGGTACAAATCCAAGTACAAACTCCTAATACCGCACCACCATAGGTTTTATTCTAAGAAAGCTAGAAAGTGTGTCGACCGTTAAGGTGTCGAGATGCCAAGACCGACAGGACCAACGAACCCCGTGCTGCGGATGCTCGTGCGAGAGCTTCGCGCAAGGGGCAAGAAGCAGGGGGTAAAACTCTGGCTCGACCTAGCGGAGCGACTCGAGCGGCCCAGAAGGAGTCGGGCCGAAGTCAACCTTAGCCATCTGAACCGCTACTCGGGCGAGGGGAGCACCATCATCGTGCCCGGCAAGGTCTTGGCAGCAGGCAAGCTAGACCACGCGGTATCCATCGCTGCTTTCAAGTTCTCGGGTGCCGCTAGACGAAAAATCGTGGGCGCTGGCGGAAACGCGTTGACAATCCAGCAGTTGTTCGAGCAAAACCCGAGCGGCAAGGGAGTCAAACTGATGGAGTGAGGAACATGATTATCGACGGGAAAGATCTGGTCTTGGGGAGGCTCGCGAGCTTCGCGGCGAAACGCTTGCTTGAGGGCGAGCGCGTGACCGTGGTGAACGCAGAGCAGATAGTGGTTTCCGGTAGAAAAAAAGCTACCTTTGACGCTTACGACGCTTGGCTCGAAATCAGAAACCTAACCAATCCCCGAAAGGGGCCGTTCCACCTCAAGCGCCCCGAAGAGCTCGTACGCCGGACGGTCAGGGGGATGCTACCATTCGATAAGCCTCGCGGGCGGGGGGCCTACGATCGATTGCGCGCCTATATAGGAGTCCCCTCTGAGTTCGTCGGTAAGAAGATGCAAACCCTTCCCGAAGCTAGCCTTGAACGGCTGGGCACACGACGCTTTATGAGGATCGGAGACCTAAGCAAACACTTGGGGGCGAAGTTCTGAAGAAGCCCGTACTCGCAACCGGCAGACGCAAGACCGCGCTCGCTAGGGCCACGGTGAAGGATGGTCAGGGGAGAGTGTTCATCAACCGCCGCGCGCTCGAGGTTTACGAGCCGGAACTCGCGCGACTCAAAATTTTAGAGCCCTTGGCCTTGGTGCCCGACCTCGCGCGCCGCGTCGATATTGAGGTAAATGTCGAGGGCGGAGGTTTCATGGGGCAGGCGGATGCCGTTCGCACGGCCATCGCTCGGGGGCTCATCGAATGGTCGGGTGACCCCAAGGTGCGAGAGCTTTTTAAGCAGCACGACTGGACTTTGGTAAAGAGCGATGTGCGCTTTAAGGAGCCCAAGAAGCCCGGGGGTCCCGGGGCTAGGGCCCGTTACCAAAAATCGTATAGGTGATCACGTGCGGGTGGTTCGTTGTATAACTTGCGGCAAGCTGTTGGGCGACAAGTACGAGGAGTTCGAGCAGCGGGTAAAAAGGGGTCAGGAGCCTAAACGCGTGCTCGACGAGTTGGGGGTCAAGCGCTACTGCTGCAGGAGCACGATAATCACGAGCGTAGACCTGACCGAAGAAATAGCAAAATTCAAGCGCTAGGCGTGTATTTTTACCTGAAAAGCTATTGTGAATTGGTCCGATAGCATGAAGACTGAATGGTATTTAGATTTCGTGGACTCGAGCTACAGGCCCACGCGCGAGGACTTGATCGTCCTGTTCAGAATTGAGCCCGCGAGCGGCATTAGCATGCGAGAAGCCGTGGGGCGCGTGGCATCGGAGAGCTCGATCGGCACCTGGACCACCCTTACGACGATGACGCCTGATAAGCGACGGCTCATGGCGAAGGCCTACGAGCTTAAAGGGCGATGGGTGAAGGTGGCCTATCCGCTTGACCTCTTCGAGGCGGGGAACATGCCCCAAGTGCTCAGCTCGATCGCGGGCAATATCTTCGGGATGAAGGCAGTAAAAAATCTCAGGCTTGAGGATGTGCGGTGGTCACCCAAGCTCATCAAATCATTCATGGGCCCCCAGTTCGGCATCGATGACATCAGAAAACTCTTCAAGGTGAGG
>JAGMBM010000014.1 GCA_023129675.1 Hadesarchaea archaeon
GACATCGCGCAAGCGTTGCTCGAACTAAAAAATGTCCGCACGGTTGCGCTCCGAGAGGGCGCGATTGTGGGGAGGCACCGCGAGCCGAGGCTGAGGGTCATCGCAGGCGACCCGTCGACGGAGACCATTCATCGAGAGGGAGGCTGTTGCTTCAAGCTCGATGTCGCGCGGGTGATGTTCTCACCGGGAAATCTTTACGAGCGCGCGAGGCTGCCGAAGCTCGTGGGGTCCGGCGAGGTCATCGTCGATTTGTTTGCGGGTATCGGGCAATTCAGCATCCCCATCGCAAAACACGCGAGGCCGAGTCGGGTTTACGCGATCGAACTGAACCCCGTCGCTTACGGTTACCTGCGTGAGAACATCCGGCTGAACCGGGTCGGGCACATCGTGAAACCATTGCTAGGTGATTGCTCGGCGGTCGCTCCTCGGGGTGTCGCGGATCGGGTGGTGCTTGGCATCCTGCACGTGACGCACCAGTACCTGCCGTTAGCGCTCGAGGTGCTCAAACCCAGTGGGGGCGTCATCCACTACCACGAAAGCGCCCCTTCGGGGCTGCGTTTCGAGCGCCCGATTAAACGGATTTTGGGAGTGGCAGCTGGGCGGGGAGTCGAGATCTTGGGCAAGCGCGTTGTGAAGCGTTATGCCCCGGGCGTCGACCACGTGGTTATTGATGCGAGAGTAGGAAAAATTGGATGCAGAAAGTCTGCGCTTTAAAGTTTTGATGTCCTATTTGAGACACTTCAATTGGGCAAGCTAATCTCTAAACTGTTTTATTTAGGGCACCGCTCCCCAAAACTTTTTCACTTGCGGTAGTCAAGTTTGCACGGCGATGGTTTGCAGGGACCGACGATGAAGGAGTCATTCAAATTACATGCAACGGCAGACTACCTATTTGATCGTGGGGTTGGGCGCGCTCTCTTCCCCGACGGTATTCAAGTGGTGAAGAGCAGGGGGCGAATTCGCCAAGTTTGGTTTGAAGGAGAACCATTGTGCGCAATCCGCGCTTCTGATGGCTTCATCGTGCTCAATCGAAAGGGGGCCAAACTCGTACACCAAGCGCTCAAGCCCCCCCGCCTGCGCGTAACGGTGAGCGACGATGCAGTACCATTCGTGGCGCAGGGTAAGACAGTGTTCGCGAAGCACGTCGCGGCGGCGGACCCGGAGATAAGACCTGCCGAGGAGGTGCTCGTCGTGGACTCGCGCGACCGCCTGTTAGCGAGCGGTAAAGCCTTATTGACGGGTGAGGAAATGATAGCGTTTAAAATCGGAAAAGCTGTGGCAGTCAGGCGGGGTTTCGGAGGCGAATGAATGTTGCCCAAGCGGATAGATCGGCGCCAGATGGAGCGGGCGATGCGGCAGATGGGAGTTAAGATGGAGGAGCTCGAGGGCGTTCGAGAGGTCGTGATCAAGCTTGCTGATAAGGATATTGTGATTCCGAACGCCCAGGTTACGCGCACCGAGATGGCGGGTCAGCGAAGCTATCAAGTGAGCGGGCAAGAGTTCGAGCGGAAGCCGGAATTTGAGCCGAACGAGGATGACCTAAAGCTGGTGATGGAGCAGGCAGGGGTCGATCGAGCCGCGGCAATCCAAGCCCTTGAGGAGAGCGGCGGTGACCTGGCGCGGGCGATCCTAAAGCTCAAAGGCGGTTAGCTAAGCCTAGGCTAAGGATATCTTTGTCACGTTTAGACCGCGGGTCACCTCATCAGAAAATAAAGGATGAACGAGAGGGCGGAGAGGGCAATCAGCAAGGGGGAGGTCACGAAGTAGAAACCATTGCTCCGATAGATGAAGATGAGTCACGAGTGGATGCGCGAGAAGTCAATCACCTTCCCTAGGATCGGGAGCAACACGAGAGCAACGCCTACGAGGATCAGGGCAATGCCGAGCCAAGTCAGCGGGTGCATCTCGTTAACCTAAAGGATTTTGCTTCGCTCCACGTGCCCGCCGCAGTATTTTCGGGTGTAGGTGGCAAGCGCGTTGACTGCGGCCTCCACCCGCTCGCGCCCGATACCGGGGGCATTCCAGAGCACGATCAGAGCGTTCGAGGTCTTCTGGGTTACCATCGCCGCCTTTGCGTCTCCGAGCGTGTAGGCGGCTAACAGCTTTTTGTCGTCGCGCAGCACGATCTCGTCGGGCTTCGGGCTGAGCTTCCGCCCGTCGATTAGCTCGAAGGGCTCGGTCTCAACCGCCAGTGTGGTCAGGGCATCCCCCTTGATCTTCTCGGCGTCGTAGACCCCCGCTGTCACCCAGTGCTCAACCGTCGCGAGCAGGCAGACGTCAACCAAGTTGTTGATAGCGGGGAATCGATCGTCGAGCGCCCGGCGAAGCAGATATTCCGGCGCGGGGCGGTAGCTCGAGGAGTCCGCGCCCATAACCTTGAAGAAAGCGCGGTATGCCTTCACCTCGGCTAGGTCTTGCACGTTCAGGGCCCCGTAGTGTGCCTTGAGGTCGCTGAACACCTCGCGCTTTCGCTCGACCATTCCCTCGACGGTCGGCTCGATGGTCACGCCGCTCACGAGGACGTAACTCACGACGAAGTCTGGGTACTTCTCACGAACTCTCGGGTCAAGCTTCAATATTCAACCTCCACCCGTTAGCTGGGGTGAACACCTTAATAACGATTGCTGGCGAATCGCCGATGGTTGACATGCGACCCATCCCGCGAGCTTTTTACGAGCGTGACACTGCAACGGTCGCTAGGGAGCTGCTGGGCAAGGTGCTCGTGCACCGCGCGAGCGAAGGCCTCACGAGCGGCAAGATCGTCGAGGTCGAAGCGTACTATGGCAAGGGAGACCCGGCTTCGCGGGCCTCGCGCAAGCGCACACGGCTCAACGAGATCATGTGGTGGCACGGGGGCCTAGCGTTCGTGTATATGGTCCACGCGAATTGGTTGTTCAACGTGACGACCGAGCGCGAAGGGGTTCCCGGAGCGGTGCTGATTCGAGCGCTCGAGCCGGTAACTGGTGTGAAGCTTATGCACAGGCGGAGACGGGTTTCGAACGAGCGAGGGCTCACCTCCGGGCCCGGAAGATTAACTCAGGCGATGGTGATAACGCGCGAGCACCACGGACTCGACCTGACTGACGCACGGAGCGAGCTCGTCATCGTAGAGGGTAAGGTGGAGCGCTTCGAGGTCGCGAGTTCCCACCGCATCGGCGTTAGCAGGGACCTCGAGCGCGAGTTGAGGTTTTACATTCGGGGCAATCCATTCGTTTCAAGGTGAGGTGATGATCAAAAAGCCCTTGAACGCGGCAAAAAAAAAGGAAGAAGTGCCCATGCACCTAAATGACATTTGGCATTTATTCCAAAAGAGGGTATTTCCGATTCAATCGACAGAGATACTTTTCAATCAGTACAAAGATAGCGACCCGATCGTTGACTTGCCAAACGCGAATAACATCAGAAAACAGAACCTGAGGAATTACCTAGAAAGTTTCCCCCAAAGACCACCCATTCTAATAGTCGGCGAAGCCCCCGGGCCGCGGGGTTGCCGGTTCTCAGGAGTACCCTTCACAAGCGAAGCCCAACTATGCGCTCATGGGTACCTTCCTTTTGCGGGTCGTCAGTCTAGTGCTCGTGAATCACCCTACGCAGAAAATACTGCGACAATCTTCTGGAAAGTCCTGGCGCCTTACCATCCTAAATTTTTCGTATGGAATTGCGTGCCGTTCCATCCACACAAGCAAGAGGAAATACTTTCAATTCGCAGCCCAACAAAGAGGGAGGTGAGTTTTTACTCAGGCATTCTTTTAGAGCTAAAGACATTGGTCAAACCAATTCATATTTTGGCGGTTGGGAGAAAAGCGGAACTTGGATTAAAGCAAATTGGAGTTCGGCCTATTTATTTGAAACATCCCTCTCATGGCGGGGCGAGGGAATTCAGAACACGTTTGGCGAGGGCGTTGTCTATGATGAAGTGACGGTCAAAGGGAAGTGGCTAATTGGAGAAGAGTGGATGAACCAAAATTAATTATCCTCCCAAAATCAAAATTTTATTGATGAAGGCCCGAGCCCACGTGCGCATTAGCGGATATGTAACTGGTGTCTTCTTCCGCTACCAAACCCGCGAGCTAGCGCAGCGGTTGGGTCTGCGGGGCTGGGTCCGCAACACGTCAGATGGTCAGGTCGAGGCGGTTTTCGAAGGGGGAAAGGAGGCGGTGGAGCACATGCTAGAATTCTGCCACCGCGGGCCTTCGGGGGCAAGGGTCACCGACGTCGAGATCAAATGGGAGCAGCCCCGCGGGGAGTTCTCGGGCTTCGAGGCTCGATACGGGCGGTAACGATGGCGGTTCGATCGCTCGCTGAAGTAATGGATGAAATGCGCCGACGGTACAAGCGCCACCCCAAGCTCCGCTGGAAGTGGCGCGTGTTGGCGGGGAGGGACGAGTACGGCTTTAGCGACCTCTTCTTCTACGCCCCGGGGCTGGGGGTCTGGCAGGTCAAGGGCGAGTTAAAGAGCCCCCACGAGCTGGTCGGCGCGGGCGCGAAGGTTGCGGCGAGAAAGGTCGACGACGAGATCCGCGAGCTCATGGAACAAGGGACGCCCATGCCTTTTGGGCTGATCTCCCCCCACCCAAAGTTAAAGGACCGGGCGATCATCG
>JAGMBM010000140.1 GCA_023129675.1 Hadesarchaea archaeon
CATTGCTGTTTGAGGATTGGATGTAAACGCCAAAATTATTTGTCCTGACATTGCAATTTGTGATGACGTTGTTCTTCGAGCGGTATATGGTGACGCCGTGATCGTTACTTTCGAAGGTGCAGTCCTCGACGCGGTTATTGTCGGAGTTCCAGAGATGAATGTCCTCGTAATTGTTGTTTCTGGCGATGCAATTTTCAACGAAGTTGTTAGGGGAATACCAAAGCCATATGCCCTTACCCACATTGTTCTCGGAGACGCAGTTCTGGATGAGATTATTACTTGAATCGTAGAAGCGAATACCATGAAAATTGTTGTCGCTCACCACATTTTTGATTTTTCCATTTTTTACATTATAGAAGTAAATTCCGAAATAGGTACCAACTCCGTGCACACTGCAGTTCCTGATGATGAAATGTGCACTCGTATTCTTTATCTCGATCCCATTGGCCTCTCTCGCGTTGATGGCCCAGCTTTCTATTACATAAGGATCGCCAGCCATGCCTGAGCCTGCTACGACCCCGTTCGCGGGGGTGAAGCCAGCATCGCCGTCGATGGAGATTGGCGCGCGTGTAGTGAGGCCTTCTGGAGCCGCAGAACTTGGACTAACGGATAGAAGCGATATCGCTAGAGCCATCAGCGAAGCCACCGTCGATATCGACAGCAGGGCGCCTTTGAAACCTCCGGTCCTCATTTTTATGCTTCCTTACCTCCAAGAAAAATTGGCGCTCCTTATCTAAAAATTTTAAAAATTTGTTGATTTAGAGCATTTTGATGGGGTTTCGAGGTTGGAAATTTTACCGGTAAATTGGTGCTTAAATCCCCTCCCCCGCATAATTCTGGCACGCTTTCATGTGCTTTGGAGAGTTTTCCGAGATTTACCGGTAAATCAGCGCTAAAATCTCATCATGAGCCAAATTTTCAAAACAATGTGGGGTGCTCGCGGCGCCCCTCCGAAAACTCATGTTTTTGTGCTATGCTGCGACCGCTTCACGACGGCGCGATCGGCCACTGGCCCTTTATGTCCATGATCTCCTGGAAAAGGGCGTTCCTCTCGTCGGGCGAGGCGATGGGCCACCTGCCCTTGATCTCCATTATCCTGCCGAAAAGGAAGTCCCTGGCGACGGTGAAGGTCGCTATCGTAGAAATCACGTTGCCCACGTCGTCGGTCAGCACGAGCTCGACCCTCTCCACGGGCCCGTTTTCTGGATGCGGAATGTTATCGAGCAGGACGACATGAGCCGGCGTCTGTCCACACCACACGATGTTCTCCCCTTGATTACCGCCCATGTAGGTGTAGAACTTGACGACGAGCTTCGAACCATTGTCGAAGTAGAGGTCCAAGTCTAGGCCAACCTTGTAAAGGGTGACTAAGCTGAGCTCGGCTTTCGGTGGAATCACATGCGCTATGCAGCTATCATTATCGCTCACGTTTTCGTTCTCCATCGAGGTGGCGGTGATGGTTATGAAGTCCTCGGTGCCTGGTTCAGCATTTTCCGGGATCGTTACGGCAAGCGTAGTCGTGCGGTTCTCTCCCGCCGGCACTTCGATCACGTTGTTTTCGAGCTCGAGGGCCCAGCCAGAGTTGTCCGTGTTCTCAAGCAGATAGTTGTCGGCAGTGCTTCCAGTGTTCTTAACCGTTACGAGGAAGATGACATCCTCGCCCGGTAAGCCCTTGCCCTCGCTAGGTAAGATGGAAGTAAATATAGTTTTGACTACGTTCAAGGCCTCGCCATCAGCGTCTTCAGGTGGTGGGAAACCCGCGATGGCTGCAATGGTCGGCGCAACATCAACCTGACGCACCTCTCCGAGATTCGTTTTTCTGATATGAGCTCCACACGCTAGAAATATCCCCCACATATCTTGCAGATCTCCAGGGTAGCCATGGGAACCCGCCCGATACCGGTCCTCCTGTACATTCTCAACTGCATTCTCATAGGGCCCCCACGTGCTGCCAGCCACCTGGTAGCCATACTTTGAGACGATGACAACATCCCCGCACCTATTCTCATTGTATAAATTGTATAGATTTAGGTTCTCGATTTCCGCCTTGGTGTAGACCTCGTCGACTCCTTCCATGCCGACGAAAAGTGCCTTCACGTTCTCCGCTTGGTCTGGATTAGATAGGAAAATGTGGCCGAAAGCTCCCCAGAGGACAAATTCGTACCCAATGCCGACGTTTTCAAGGACGTAGACAGGACAGATTTGCCTAGAATAGCCCTCTGTGAAGCCGTGGTCCGACGTGATGATGAAGTCCGTCGAATCCCACAGTCCGGCCTCTTTAACCGCATCGAGGATCTCCCCGATCCATCCGTCTATGGTCCTCAGATGATTCTTCACTTCGTCCGAGCCCGGGCCGTAACTGTATGTAAGAGAGGCAACGCCCACCGTATAGACCAATAACAAGTTTGGCTTGTTGTCATTGATGATTTGAGTCGTATGCTCAATTCTCTCATGATCGTCTGGGGTAGAGTAGAAGGGGACAACCGTGTCCACTCTCCGCCCTTCGTACTCCCCAGCCGTGGCTGGCCAATGGACTGCCGCCGTGTTAAGACCAGCATCCTCCGCTGGCACCCAGAGGGGCTCGGCTTGCAGATAATTTACCTGTTCTTCTGGAGGTATCCCGCCGAAAAATTTTATGAATCCCAGTTGACGATCGTAGAACTTGTTTAGCATGATCCCGTGTTTACCCGTCCAAGCCCCGGTGAGGAGGGTAATGTGCCCCGGGCCGGTCATTGAGGGGTTAGTGATAACCATATGATCGGCAGCTGCCCCTTTTTCAATCATTTGCCGGATGTTTATCAAGTTCTCATCTTGCAGGTAGTCCCACCTGCAGCCATCGATAGAGATGACTATCAAGTGTCTCTCCTCCTCAGGTTGCGCGAGCGAAAGTTGAGTAAACGTGAAGGTGACGGAAACGATCGATAGCACCATCGCGAGGGAGAGCAAAAAGACAGTCGAACTACGCTTAATCTCCTCGGTCCTCACTTATTGCCTCCCTTTTTTCCGTCTCCACTTATAGATTTGGCAGGATAACCTAAGGATTTTGCGGAACTAGCTGGGATGACTACTAGACGCTCGCGGCGCCCCTCCGGAACTCACGCTAATGCTTTGCTGCGACCGCTTCACGACGGCGCGATCGGCCACTGACCCTTTATGTCCATGATCTCGCTGAAAAGGGCGTTTCTTTCGTTGTCGTCGGCGATAGGCCACAAGCCCTTGATTTCCATTATCCTGCCGAATAGGTCGTCCCTGGTGACGGTGAAGCTGGATATCGTCGCGATCACGTTCTCGGTATCATCGGTGGTCAGATCCAGCCTAGCCTTCTTCACGCCAATGTTATCGGGATGCGGGACATTCTCAAACTTCACCACATAATCGGGCGCAGTTCCGCTCCAGAAGAGGCTCTCGTTCTCGTAGGCGTCCCCGTAGGTGTAAAACTTGACGACGAGCTTCGATCCATTCTCAAGGTAAAGTTTCGCGTCTAGGCTGACCTTATAAAGCGTGGCTAAGCTGAACTCGGCTTTTGGCGAAAGCGCGTGGGCTATACAGGTATCACTGCCAGTTACTGTGTTATCGGTCTGCGAGACGGCGACAACTAGTATGTTATCCTCGGTGCAACCGATTGCATTCTCAGGGACGGTGACACTTAACGTAACT
>JAGMBM010000141.1 GCA_023129675.1 Hadesarchaea archaeon
AACCCCTGACCATTGGGCCCAGTCATCACTGGTCTACCCCACCGGGCTACCAAATGATTGTATTCGTGAATGCTTTAATCAGTTTTCAAACCACCACCCAAACCTACTTAAAACAGACCACCGAGGTTTCCTCCGGAGGTTGGGGTTTGAGGCTGAAGCTCTTGCGCGTCGATCTCTCCTCCGGCTCGATGCGGGACGAGTTCGTGGATGAGGACGAGGTTAAATTATTCATCGGCGGTCGCGGTTTGGGAGTAAAAATTCTCATCGAAGAACTCAAACCCGGCACCGACCCTCTTGGACCTGAAAACAAACTGCTTTTCATGACTGGCCCAGCTACCGGAACAGCGTTCCCAACGAGCGGCAGGTTTCACGTCGTCACCAAGTCACCCCAAACTGGTGGCATCGGGGAAACCGACTGCGGTGGCACCTTCGGCCCGGAGCTCAGGTTTGCGGGTTATGATGGTGTAATCATCGAGGGTAAGGCGGCTGAGCCCGTTTACCTGTGGATACGCAAGGGAGAGGCGGAGATTCGACCTGCCGGGCGGTACTGGGGTAAAGGCACCTGGTACACCGAGGACGGCATCCGCAAGGAGCTCGGGGACCATGACATCAAGATTGCCTCGATCGGCCCTGCGGGGGAGAACCTCGTGTTATGCGCCGCAATCATCAACGACAAACATCGCGCAGCCGGCAGGACCGCGGCTGGAGCCGTGATGGGGTCGAAACGGCTCAAGGCAATCGTCGTGCGGGGAACTAAAAGACCACCCGTTGCGGACGAGAAGAAACTCAAAGAAGCCGTCCAGAAGGTGTTAAAGATGCTGAAGGAGAGCCGAATCACTGGACACGACCTGCCCACCTACGGCACGGCCATCACTGTCGGCTCCATCAACGAGCACGGCCTCTTTCCCACTCGAAACTTCCAAACAGGCGTTTTCCCAACCGCGGAAAAAATCAGCGGTGAAACCCTTGCGAAGACGATATTGATAAAGAGCAAGGGATGTTGGGGATGCCCGATTGATTGTGGCCGCGTAATTCGCGTTACCCAATCGCCCTATCAGGTCGAGGGTGAGGGACCCGAGTACGAGGAAATCTGGGCGCTAGGAGCCCAGTGCTATATCGATGACCTGAACGCCGTAGCCAAGGCCAACAACCTCTGCGACGAGCTTGGCATGGATCCCGTCTCCTACGGCAACACGGTGGGCTGCGCGATGGAGCTCGGTGAGCGCGGAAAGATATCGAAGGAAAAGCTGGGCGGGCTCGAGCTGAAGTTCGGCAACCCACAAGCGATCGTCGAGCTCACCTGGCGGACGGCCTATCGCCTGGGATTTGGGAACGACATCGCACTCGGGGCGAAGCGCCTCGCGGAGAAATATGGTGCCCCTGAGCTGGCGATGCACGTGAAGGGCCTCGAGCTCCCCGCCTATGACCCACGGGGTGCCCAAGGGCAGGGGCTGGCGTACGCGACCTCAAATCGCGGCGGCTGCCACCTCGGAGCACACATGATCGGCCCAGAAATCTTTGGCGTGCCCCAGCAGCTCAACCGCTTCGCCACTGAAGGGAAGGCGCAGTGGGTGAAAAAACTCCAAGACTTATTCGCCATCTGTGACTCGGCCGTCTTTTGTAATTTTGCGACCTTCGCCATCTGGGTGCCTGAAATTGTGGAGATGCTTAACGCGATAACCGGGTGGGGATGGTCGCCCGATGAACTATTGAAGGCCGGTGATCGCATCTACACCCTCGAGCGGCTCTTCATCAGCCGCGAGGGCTTTGGCCGCAAGGACGACACCCTTCCCAGACGTTTGCTCGAGGAACCGATGCCCGAGGGCCCATCAAAGGGTCACGTGGTTAAGCTGGGGGCGATGCTCGACGAGTACTACGCCCTGCGCGGGTGGAAGGATGGCAAACCTACCCCTCAAAAGCTTAAGGAACTCGGCTTGAACAAATATGCGTAAACCTTGCCTACTTGTACCAGTCTAAGCTTTGGGTAATGTAATCGATGAAAGAGTTAAAGAACTCCTTACTTTCTTCTCCCATTCGCGTTTGCTCGATCAACTCTTTTGCCTTCTTCGCGTGTTTCAAGGACTCCTCCTTCGCGGCATCCAGAGCCCCTGTTTTCCTTATCACTTCACGCATCGTTTCTAGATCATTTGGAGTTATCCTGCCCCCTCCGATTATGCCATTGATTACCCTCAGCTCATTGGGTTCCGCTAGCCGAAGTGCGTATATCAAGTGAAGGGGCTTCTTACCTCTAGCGATATCCCTGCCTGGCGGTCGGCCGTACTGCTGCTCGGTTGCGAAGGTATCTATGATGTCGTCTTGGATGTCGAATGCGTAGCCGATATTTGTCGCGGCCCCCTCCAAAGCCTGCAAATCCTCTACCGGAGCACCAGCTAGAATGGCGCCCATTAAAATCGTGGCCCTGAACAAAGATGCCGCCCTCCTAGATGCCATGACGTACCATTCCTCGACATCTGGCTCCTTGTGCTCGAAAAGAAGATCGATGACTTGGCTTTCGTTCACCCCGCGATAATCCTCGGCAAGCAATTCAACCGCCCGATGCAGCACCTCCCCGCGGAATCCCGAGTTCAAGATGACATCGAGCGAGAGCGCATACGATGCATCGCCCATGAAGACGGCAATGCCCTCTCCAAACTTCGAATCGTGGCCCTCCGAAAAGAGCTTGTGGAAGGATTTCCCGCCCCTTCGGATCTCATCCCCATCGACCAAGTCGTCATGGAGCAGAATGCAATGCCTGAAAAGCTCTATGCCTACACAAACATTGAGGATTTTCTCGTCCACCTCACCCGTATAACCCTTGTAGGTTAGGAGGGTGCTACACGAAGCCAGCCTCTTTCCCCTTCGGAGCACGTATTCCTCAAGGTTTTCATACGTCTTCAGCACAAATGGGTGGTATTCCGCTGCCTTCACCTTCAGCGATTCAAGGTGCTCCTTCACCTCCCGGTCGATGAGTTCGGTATACTTATCCAATATGGTTTCCCAAGTCATTCGACTCGGTACACTGTTGTTTTCCAACATTTTAAAATGCGAAGGTTTTTTACGGTCTTTGAATAGCGGGCCCGGAGGGATTCGAACCCTCGACTGCTCGGTTAAGAGCTTCGCCCGGCTTTGCCGTCGAGCGCTTTTGGCTGTCAGGATATCCTGACACCTACCAGACTGAGCCACGGGCC
>JAGMBM010000142.1 GCA_023129675.1 Hadesarchaea archaeon
GCATTTGCGCTCCTCGTCGGCTTAGCCTCCGGAGGCAGGTTCTTGTTCGCGGCTCCCGGGGCAGTCATGATCTTATCGCCATATTTTACCCGACATCAGGGCGGGCTAATCGGGTTGGCAGGACCGGCTACAAACATCGCGATTGCCGGCTGCTTCTTCCCCTTGAGTTACTTCTCAGGCCTGATCGGCGATATAGGATTATGGGGCGCGCTTATCAACCTCTGGCTAGCATTTTTCAACTTGCTACCCTTCCCACCACTAGACGGAGAAAAAGTCTTCTCGTGGAGCCCCGCGGCATGGGTGGCAATTGAGGTACCCCTGCTCGTGTCCATCGTGATGTTATTTTAGGTAAATTTTTAAACGTCGCCAGAGAAGGGGTGGTGAGGTGAGCAATTGGTACAAGCGTATGTTTTGATAACTGCTGCGATAGGCAAAGTCAGACAGGTTTCGAAAGAACTCGAGGGACTTCGAGGGATGAGAACGGTGCACGTGGTCACGGGGCCCTACGACCTCGTTGTTTTCGTCGAGGCCAAAGATCTTAGCACCCTGACCAACACGGTCGTCGAAGGAATCCACAAGATCAAGGGAGTCGTCGATACGAACACGGCGATCGTTGTTGAGCTTTAGGGATGGTAGCCCCGCCCGGAACTTCGTCGGCTAAATCGATTTCGAACCGGGGTCGACGGATCCAGATTGCGGTCCTAACGACGTCCGCCAGGATTGGCCTTTAGGCCCAGCACTGCTGGTCTACCCCACGGGGCTACCAAGTATTAATTACTCCCTCTAATAAAATCGCTTTTTGTGGTTGTGAGAAGCCAATAATTTTGGGCGTAATCATAAAAGAATTAACTCAATTCTCTTAACAGCGTTTCAATTTGGTTTATCGCTTTTTGGAGTTTAGCTGTGTTCTCGAAAAAATCTTTCTCTAGAATGGTATAGATAAGTGTGCGTGGGACTAATAGACCCATATGGCCCAGAATATAACCAATATCTGAAAGTTCATAAAGTATCGGAGAGCGCCACCATAATTTGTCCTGCCCCACCCTTGCTAATAATCTGCCCTCATATTTTTCTGGCTTGGTTGCTATTTCCTCTAACTCGGTTTTTATCATTATAAGTCGGCCTTTCGCCCATTCTTTATCAAACTTTATGCGACCTATACGGTGTTCCGATTGTTGGGTTATCCATGTAAGAAATGAAATAATTAAAGTCAGTGCAACCATTGCTAACAGAATTAGTTGAAGGAGATCCATTGAATCACGTAAATATCCTATTTGCCATATTATTCTTCAGCGCGTTACTTGTAATATTGCCTCACGAGCCCCCGAGGTGTCTCTGAGAACACGAGAATCTTCCAATTACCCAAAGGAGATTAAACAGTTGCTATCCGACCAGCCGTCCGCGTGCGCAAAATGGACTGAACGACGAAGAACCCCAACAGGAGTAAAACGTAAACAAGGATGAGGCTGGATAGTACCTGAACATCTGTACCCCCGCCTATCGCGCCCGGCACCCACTTCAGGAAGAGGTTGAAAAGGCTGAACAGCGGGAATGTAAAAATGTGCAAGAAAAGTGCGAGATTTGGATTTGCGCTGAAAACCAAGTAAAGCACAAGGGCACCTAGACCGAGCAGTGCGTAGCTCGCAAGGAATAAAGCGTTGACCTCCGACTGGATTCCCCTTAGGGACAAGCTGAAGATGATGTACAGTACGGCCAAAGCTATGCCGAACGCTATATCGGCCAGAAGTTGGGGCTTTGGGAGGACGCGCTGTAGCATTTGACCACATTTTAAGGTGGTCGGAGTTCGTATTAATCAACGTGGTCCTATGGCGCGCCGGAGGGCTAGGAGAAGGGAAAGATCCTTCTTGGCCAGCTTCCTCGCGATCTCGTTCTTCCTAGGGCTACTGCTCGGAGCCGTGCTCGTTTCAACATGGATGAATGAGCTGCCCGCCCTCCAGCTTGCGGAGGGCGAGAACCACACCCGCTCCATCACGATTGTCGGGATTGAAAAGAGCACCGGAGAGGGGATGCTCGCAACTCTGAAGGTGGGGCTGATAGCCGGCCAGGGGCGCCTCCTGATAAATGTGCCGCCCTGGGAAAACGAAGATACCCAGCAATCATTTTTCGACGCTAGGGACGCCGCCGAGCACTGGTCGATTTTAGAGACCGGCCGGAGCTTGGAGCAGGTCGATGTTATCGTCTCCCTCGAAAATCTCTCCGATGAAACCACGATCGCCGGGCCCTCTGCTAGCGCTGCGATGGCTGTAGCACTCGTCGCGATGATCCGCGCTATCGAAAATATCGAACCTAACCAAGTGCGACAAGATGCAGTGGTGAGCGCGTCCATTGATTCCACGAGCGTGCTAATGCCCGTTGGGGGAATCAAAACAAAGTATGAAAAGGTGCGAGCTGGTGGGTTTAGCCTTTTCATCGTGGCCTCGACCCAGGGCGGGCGCCTGCCGAACTATCCTGACATCCAGGTGGAAAAGGTTCGGAACCTCCATGAGCTCGTCACCCGAGAGGACTTGTTGTTAATCGGCTCGTGATAGGCGATTTCTTCTGCCTATGTTGAAGTCCAACCTGCCGTAGCTTTGGCTTGAACGAAATGGTAGCCCGGGGCGGAACTCCGGTCGACCCGTCGACATTCGAATTCGGCAGGATTTCCCTTCCACCGTCGCGGGCTCCAAAGGCCCGCAGGATTTTGTGGGGGGTTTAACCCCTGACCATTGGGCCCAGTCACCACTGGTCTACCCCACCGGGCTACCAAATGAGTGTATTCGTGAGATGGTTTATTATCTTCTACTGTGCCACCGTTACAATCTCCAGAAGACCTTTTTCTAGCCTTTATTTCGGGTTTTAAAGGTTTTAAGCAAATATTCCGTCTTACGTATTCTTCCAATGCCAAGTTACAAATTCGTGAACAATTTCCCCCTAGTTCATGAGTTCCTCTTACCAATCGTTTATCAACTTTTACAAGTGTTTTTTCTCCCATTATTTTACCTCCTCCTTAGGTTGTCCAGAGCTGCCCAGAGTTAACCTTGGTATATATAGATATGGCTGGTTGTCATCAGCGAATTTACGAAGATATACCAATTACAGTTCAGAGGGTTATGACCCAATTCCGGCCATCTACGTTAGCTCAAGTTTAGTCTGCCGTTCGCGTTTAATGGTTTCGTGGTGCATTTTTACTGTTTCTTTCATGCGCTTCTTGTCGATATATTTTTCGTATTTCCCGAAATCCTGAGTCCATTTATGTTTGGACCTTTCTCCCCAAACCTCGAATGCGTCGGCTACATGTTGGTCGAAATCCAAATCCTTTTTCGTTCCCGCTATTGTTAAATATTCTACACCATCAACTTCAGTAATCAAGGGTAACATACCCGACCTGATTTCTCCGTCGTAGTCCTCAAGCTTACCGTGGTAAATCGGTTTTTGTTTTTTCGGACACTGATTGACCTTGCTGAAATGTTTAACCAGCTCATCGTAGTCTAGCTCACCTCTGTCGGCTTTTATTTTAGCCAATCCAATATGCTTTATCCAGTGACACTTCCTACATAGGAGTTGAAATCTCAATAACTTCTGGACATGCTTCTCGTCGTCATATTTCCATACTTCGTGTAAAAAGAGGGGTCTTTCCGGTGAACCGCATATCTCACATTTAGCCCCAGCAGTTCGGATGTGTTCCGCTCGTATGGAATCCCAAAGCTCGCGAGGAAGCAACTTGTACAGCGAGCTGAACCAGACTGTTTTTGGGACGAGCTCGATCCGCAGCTTCAGGCGCATATCTCTCATCTCCCAACACTCATATTACATCCCCCCAATTATTAGAACCTCTTTTAAACACTTTATCGTGGGGAGGTCACTGAAAGTAATCCCATAGATAATATATCAGCATTAATCTAATTGGTAGCAGAGAGGGGTATGGAAATGGCACGCAATAACGATAAAGAAAAGGCCAGAGCGATAGTGCAATCCATGGAGGGTAGGCTGAGAGATGAGTTTGCGAGGCTCCGAAAAGTTATTTTTAACCCTAATGTCAAAGGACAAGAGTACGAACTAAGAGTGAAGGAATTTTTTGAACCTTATCTTATGGGGGTTTATGATTTTCATGTAAGATGTTCTCTACTCGACGCTGAATTGAAAGCTTTCTCAATCTTCTCTCAAGTAGAGAACGAATTTGATGTTGTAGCTACTCATAAGATAGCTTCTCCACGCTTAGTTCTCAAAACAGGAACTAGTGCTTTTGTTCCATATGATGCTGTGGCCTTTGTTATATCTGTCAAGCAAACACTATCCCTTCCAGCTTTAGAAAAGGATTTAGACAAATATCAAAAAGTCGGCCAATTGCCATTTTCTAAGTTGGGCCCAGCACTCGAAGGGAAATACACTATCGAGAGGCCCATGAGGGTATTACTTTACTCCGAAGGAGGTTTATCAAACAGCGTTTTGGGTAAATTATTAGAAATGAAGCAGGTATGGGATATTTTAGAAAACGTTTCAGAGGACACTCTTATCACAAACGATAATCTTCCCTTTACTAGGGCTTTAGCCAAAAAAGAGCCTTCGTTAGAGTTTAAAGAACATTCGCTAGCCATGTTGATGCTTTTCCTGTCCGTGTCTATTCCCAGTCCTTTAGGATTGAACACAGGTAATTTGTTGTTTAATCTTATAAGAATGGCTGAAAGCGAATAGGGTAGGCAACCTCTATTTCCACTGAAAGTTTTTATGTTGGTCCTTTCAAATCAAGCGTGAAGTGGTTATGATGAAGACCAAAATATCCAAAGTTAAGATACAAATGATGAGAAATGAAGGAGTGTCAGGTTTATGGGACAAGAAAGACTGCGCATAGAAGACAAATATCCGCTGTATAGAGGAGCTAAAGATGATCGCTCTAATCTAGAGATAGTGCATGATAAACACATAGCTCGGGCAATCACATATTCTCAAACTGCTCTGTCTATATTAGTCTTAGGAGCTACCATTGCTGCTTTTCTTTATCTTATTTTAGGGGAGATAATTTATCTTGGTGTTTTCTCCTTATTTGTAATTTCGGCTGCAAGAAGATTTTTCCTATCATGGAGACATCTCATAACAGCACAGTTTATAGAAGAAGTATTTGGTGTTCCTCACACATCGATGAAATACAAGCTTGGTGATAGACTCGAACAGTTTAGAAAATACGATGCATATGATGAAAAACTCAAGCAGTTTAGAAAAAGGAGGTACTGCCTATTCTTGGATAAAATATTGAAGCACATTCCATTCTGAAGTATTTTAACGGTTCTTGACTTCTGGTTCAGCTAATCGAACTTGACGGATGTGCATCACTTATCCACTTTCCATAGATTATAATCACCATAAAAGATAGCACGCTTAGTATCAACATGATGGGAGCCAACACGATGGAGCCCAATTTTAAATCATACAAGTAAAAAATGATAAACAGCGTGTAAAAAACTAAAGGGGATAGACGTGCTAAACAATATTTAGCGAATGCTGGGTAGTAGATGGCTTTACTCTTTTTGTGAAATCTCTTACTTTCCTCTTCAGAAAGACGCCAATTAAACACCCTATTTTCTCTTGCAATTTCTCCTATCGATTTTCTTTCTGGTCTTTTCGATTTCTGAAAAAGTCTCAAGTTAAATATATTTAGTGCACCCACAAAGGCTACCAACGCTACTAAAACTTCGTCCATAGTCAACCTCCTTGACAAACCTGCCCTCAAATCCATTATTATCTAAGATATTTTAAGTCCTTAGGTAAGCTTCTAAATGCAAAATGGATGGATATTGCAACTTAACGAGGCTGTAAAAACATCACTTGCTATCTGGGAGAGGTGGGAATCCTCTCTTTTTTCTAATTCTCTCCATGATTTACGGTTGTATATACAAA
>JAGMBM010000143.1 GCA_023129675.1 Hadesarchaea archaeon
CTTTTCGGAATGCCTAGGGCTGGAGCGCCCGACATCGGCTCGGAGATGCTGAAAGAGCTGAAGAAGATAAGAAAGGCTGTGGAAAAGTAATTTAGAGGGGCAACTATGGGGAAGGGCAGCGGATTTGGAAAGGTAATTTTGTTTAACGAACACTTCACTGTTTACAGCATACCCTCGATCGTGTCGGCGATTGATCGATCGACAACAGCAACCGTTGAATCTTTCGAAGGCACGGGCTGGATCATAGACGACCAAAGGAAAGCCACACCAGGGTACAAGGAGGAAAAGCTTGAGCAGCAAAAGGACTCAACAGAAAGAATTTTGAAAGCCGCTGGAATCGACACGACGCGAAACCCAATCAAAATTACCCTAGAGGGAGACTTGGTTGCGGCAAGTGGGATCGGGGCGAGTGCCGCCTCTTGCACGGCGATCGCCCGAGCCTTATCAGATGAGTTCAACTTAGGCCTCTCGGACAATCGAATCAACGAGCTCGCTTACGAGGGCGAGAAGGGGTATCATGGGACCCCCTCTGGGATCGACAACACCGCGGCGACCTACGGAGGGCTAATCTGGTTCGTGAGGGGGACCCCGAACGTGATCGAGCGGATGAAGCTGGAGCGCCCCATCGAGATCGTGGTGGGGAACACCGGGCTCGTCGCCGACACGAAAGCAGCGGTCGCAGGGGTTCGCGAGCGGAAGGAAAAATATCCGGAAAAATACGGCAAGATATTTAAAGAAGCGGAGGGCTTGGCACACGAAGCTCGGAAAGCGCTCGAGAGTTACGATTTGAAGGCGGTTGGGAAATTGATGAATGAAAATCACAAGCAGCTGCAGGAGATCGAAGTTTCGTGCAAGGAGCTCGACTTCTTGGTCGACCTGGCACGAGAGCAAGGTGCCCTTGGGGCAAAGATGACCGGAGGGGGCCTCGGGGGGAACATGGTCGCGCTCACCCCGGGGAAAGATCTACAGGAGAAGGTAGCGAGAGCGATGGAAAAGGAGGGCTTTGAAGTCCTGAAGATGAAAATAGGGTGATTCAATGAACCTGCGAGAGTTCGTCGATAGGTTGGATAAGCGGGGGCTTTTGGTGAGGATCAAGCGGCCCGTGGATGTCAAATACGAAACGGCAACCCTGATGAAGATGTTGGATGGGAAGCCGGTCCTATTCGAGCAAGTTAAAGGATTTTCGATGCCCGTGGTGGCGAACATCTGTTCCTCGAGGGAGTTGATTGCGCTGGGATTGGGCATCGAGCAGGACGAAATCATAAGCAAGTTGGCGGAAGCCGTTGACCACCCGAAGGAACCGAAGGTGGTGAAGGCAATAGGTTACGAGGAGATTGATGTTGACCTGACAAGGCTCCCGATACTCACACACTACCCCTTGGATGGTGGACCCTACATCTCCTCTGGCGTAGTTGTCGCGAGCGATCCTCAGCTTGGCCTTAACACATCGTATCAGCGGATGATGGTCATAGGAAAAGACAAAGTCGTGATAAGGATATTGCCCAGACATTTTGATGAATTCCTGAAGCGGGGAAACCGAGAATTCGCGATCTGTATAGGGAACTCCATGCCGGTTTTGGTGGCCTCCGCAGTTTCAGCAGAACTCGGGAAAAGTGAGCTCAGCATAGCAAACGCTTTGGCGGAAACAAGTTTGATTGAGCTAGGAGGGCACAGGGTCCCAGAATCTGAGATAATCATGGTAGCCGAAATGACTGATGAAATGCACGATGAGGGACCTTTCCTTGACCTGACGGAGACGCCGGACATCGTGAGAAAGCAGCGGGTGGCGAAAATAAAGAAAATATTCGTAAAGAAGAATCCCATTTACCACGCGTTACTCCCGGGTGGCCTCGAACACAAGTTCCTGATGGGGATGCCACGCGAGCCCACGATATTCCGCGAGGTCAGCAAGGTCTGCGAGTGCAAAGATGTGCTGATAACCCCCGGGGGCTGCTCGTGGTTGCACGCGGCTGTGAGCATAAGGAAAAAGGCTCCCGATGATGGACGAAAGGCGATCGAGGCTGCATTCAAAGGGCACAAGTCGTTGAAGCATGTCTGGGTGGTGGATGACGATATTGACATTCATAACCCAAATGAGATCGAGTGGGCGATGGCCACGCGGTTCCAAGGCGATCGAGATATCGTCACTAAAAAGGAGAAGGGGTCCTCGCTCGATCCCTCTTCGGACTTCGAGACCCGAGAGACAACCAAAATGGGTTTCGACCTGACCATACCCGCGGGGAGAGACCCGAAGGATTTCAAGAGGCCGGAGCTCCCCATGAAATTGAATGTGAAGGATTACTTGAAGTGATAAAAAGGAAAAAATTTTTCAGCTAGTGGTAGGATGTACCTGACGAAAGAACAGGAGCGGATGCTGGCGGGGGAGCAGGGAGAAGTCCTCGAGCGGATGTTCCGATTGCTCGTGCGCTTGGGGGAAATCTACGGCGCCGACCGCATGATCCCCGTAGGGTCGGTCCAGGTCGCGGGTGTTTCTTACAAGTCGATTGGGGATCCGGGGCTAGAGTTCCTCGAAGATATGGCGGGCAAGGGAGCGAAGGTTCGAGTTCCCACCACCTTGAACCCAC
>JAGMBM010000144.1 GCA_023129675.1 Hadesarchaea archaeon
ACGTGTGCACCCTTCGATCATCGACTTCACACCCCTGTAAAATTCATGGCAGCACACGCTCGATGGGCACCACGAGGATATCGCGTGCTCCCGCTTGCTTCGCCCGCCGCACGACCTCATCGACACGCTCGGCCTCGACGACGACCTGCACCGCAAGCATGGGCTCGGCAGCTTCAACCCTAGAAACGGTGGGTCCAGCCATTCCAGGCATTATCCGCCTTATTTCTGGCAACTTAGCTTCAGGCACGTTCATAAGCACGAGCTTTCGACCCCTCGCCTGGACCACGCTTTTCATCGCCGTAACGATGCCCTCGATCTTCAACTTTTTCTCCCGCAGGCTTCGAGGGTTCGCGATTAACCTAGCCGAGCTTTCAAGGATCGTGTCCATAATCTCCAACCCGTGTGTGCGCAAAGTTGTACCCGTGCTCGTTACGTCCACGATAAGGTCAGCAACTCCCATCAGGGGGGTTATCTCAGCTGCCCCAGTGACGCGCACAATTTCGACCTCAACGCCCTTTTCCAGGAAGTAACGTTTTGCGAGTCTCGGGAATTCGGTTGCGACCCTCATGCCCGGCTTCACGTCCTTGCTCTTTTTTATGCCTGACTTCTCGTGGGTTGCAACTATTATCCGAGCGAGGCCATAGCCGAGGTCCAGGAGTTCGACCACATCGCTCCCGCTCTCCTCCACCAAATCGAGACCCGTGACTCCGAGGTCCACCGCTCCCTTCGCCACGAGGTCCGGTATATCTTGAGCTCGAACGAACACGAGCTCTACCTCAGGATCGCGGGTGCGCGCGAAGAGCTGGCGAGCCTCTTTGTTGACGATCCCTATGCCCGAGTCCTCAAGCAAACGGACCGTCGGCTCCTCCAAGTGTCCTTTTGGAACAGCAATTTTCACCATTACCTAACCACCTCATTCAACTGCTTTATAACCTTCACGAGCCGCTCGTTCTGTTGCGGTGTGCCTACGGTTATCCGAATGTAATCCGGACCTGCACAGCGAAAATTCGAGAGATCCCGCACGAAAATTTTGCGCTCGGCGAGAAAATCGCATATTTCGGACGCATTCAATCCCAGTGGACTAACATCAACCATCAAAAAGTTCGAGTCAGATGGTAAGACCAGAAAACCGAGCTTCGTGAGTTCACGGCGCATGTACGTCCTCCCCTGTCTCACCCTCGCCACGACCCTGCGCATATATCGCTTGTCCTGTAGGGCCGCGAACGCCGCAGCTTGGGCTAAGCGGTTGACGTTAAATGGCGCGCGGATTCCCTCGAGCGCCTCAATCAACTTGGGGTTGCCCACCGCGTAGCCGACCCTTAAACCCGCGAGCCCGAAAGCTTTCGAGAACGTGCGGAGCACCAGCAGGTTCCCCGTCCTGGTCGCGAGCTTCGCCACCGAGTAGCCCGCGAACTCGGCGTACGCCTCGTCGACTATGATCAGCTTTCCGCTCGCCAGCAGCCCCCTCAGGTCTCTTAAACCCATGCCGTTGCCGGTCGGGTTGTTCGGCCTACCGATAAACGCCAATTTCGTTCCCTTCAGGGCGCGCTTGAGTTCGGCCATGCGCCACTCGAAGTTCGGTAGCTTGAAGAACTTGGGTACCCCACCGTTGACCCTGCACGCGAGCTCATACATCGCAAAAGTCGGCAAAGGGATGAGCGCTCGCTCGCCTGGGTTGAGAAAAGCTTTGCACGCGAGATCCACGAGTTCGTCAGAACCGTTCCCGATCGCCACGCACTTGGTCTCGACGCCGATGTAATTACCTGTCGCCTGCCTGAGTTCCGTGGCTCGGGGGTCGGGGTATGAACCAACGCGTGCCGCCTCCCGCTTGAGCGCTCGAAGCACACGCGGCGATGGACCGTAGGGGCTCTCGTTGGACGCGAGGTTGATGGCCCCCACTACCCTAACATCGTATTCGCGGGCAAGCGGATACGAAACCCGCGACCTCAGCATCTCGCTAACGCGTTTCGAAATCATTTTTTTCCTCCGAAGGGACGGTCGCTGGCGGGGTAGCGCTTCCACGTGTAGTTCTGCTCGAATGTCAGCTCGCTGGGTACCCCCAAGCGCTCGAGCACCCCTTGGGCCTCTTCCAAGCTGCGGGTGGGCACCAGCTCCTTCGCCACCCCGTTTATCCGATCGAATACCACCCGAGGGTCGAAGTAGAGCGTCATCGCCGACATAGGGGTCAGCAGGATCTTGCGACTGCCTTCGCGAATTTTGATTTCCCCTTGAAGCCCCTGGGCCGCCTTGACCGCCAACGCGCTTGATTCAGTTTTGGTCTTGGGGATCACCTTATCGAGCACCTTCAGATCATCGGGGGTCAGGCCCCTGGCGCCTAAAAAACCACCATACCCCGCGATCTTCGCGACCTGCTGGTTGAACTCCTCGAAGCTGAGCTCGCCGTCAGTGCAGCAACCCAGCACCCCCAGTAGCGAGGGCACCTTTAGGTTGACCATCGCAGCAAGCACCATACTATCCGCCAATAAACTTTTAACGCCCTCCTCCGAACCCTCGGCCAGGACATCGCCCCCCACGTCGACTCCCACGAACAAATCTATCC
>JAGMBM010000145.1 GCA_023129675.1 Hadesarchaea archaeon
TCGTATCGACTTCAAACAATAATCTCATCACAAATTGCACCCTCACGAACAATAATTTAGGAAGTAAAATCTCTGATTCTTCGGATAATAATCGGATTTTTCACAACAATTTCATGAGCAACACGCGGCAAGCCCTCGATTATTGTACAAATTACTGGGATAACGGCTACCCTTCAGGTGGCAATTACTGGAGCAATTACACCGGTGATGATATGGATAATGACGGGATCGGCGACACACCGTATAGCATTCCTGGTGGTATGAACCGGGACCTTTACCCGTTTATAAATCCGGTCAAGATGACAGAACCATCTTTAATCAGCTCTCATTTGAAAGTACTTCTTGTGATGGTTGCCATTGCAATAACAGCAATCTGTATTGGGGCGGCGGCCATTTACGCGAGAAGACGCTGAGCGCAGAAAGTGCTGAGGAGCGCCCTACGCACCATTTTTAGGCGGACCACGATTAGAGCTTCTGTCGGCAGTGAGCACGTAAGAGTTCCGGAGGGGCGCCGCGAGCGCCTCTCTTTATGGTATTTTTATTTGTCATAATTCTAGCTGATTTTATGATAAATCGACAACTTTAAATGATTTAACGACTCGATTTTCATGGGGAAAGGAGGCAATAAGTGGGGACTGAGGTTTTTTAGGAGATGTTTAGATGAGGAGCCGCGCGTCCAAAATGTGCTCCCGGGCTTTAATCTTGGCCGCCATCGCGCTCGTCATCTTTGCCTACTTTATACAGACCCCCTTTGTGCAGGCTTGGGCTTGGCCCACCCATCGGTTCATCGTGAATGAGGCCAAGGATGTTTTCTCTGATAATTCCTTCTTCTCCGTTCACTACAGCACCATCTACACTTACTGCACCAAGCCGGATGCATGGAAGAGCAGCGACCCTTATGAGCAATACCGGCACTGGTACCACGTCGATTATCCCCATGGAGAGGATGAATATTGGGATGGCGTATTGCCCTGGGCGGTGGAGGACAACTTCGCAATGCTTGTTCAGAGCCTAGAAAGTGAGGACTGGGAGCATGCGGCACAGTTGATGGGCGTCATAAGCCATTACACCGCAGACGCCACCATGCCCCTCCACGCGACCTCCGATTATAATCCTGGTTACAATCATGTAAATTACGAGCACGAAGTGGACGATCATCTGTATGAGATATCGATTCCGGATTACGTGCCCCAAGAGCTCGAAAATATCTTCGGACCAACCATGGCGGTGCTTGAGGAAAGCTACGGGTTCACCGGCTACACCGAGGATAAGCTGAGTTACTGGCTGGTTCAAGATATACTCTGGAACGACACCATATATCACATCACGGAAAACAGACTACGCTCGGCCACCCAGTTCACCGCGAATCTCTGGTACACCGCGATGATTCATGCAGGACTGACCATCCAAGCTCCAACGCTGATGGAGCCCGGGAATGGTGCCACCACCAGCGACAAAACCCCAACTTTCGAGTGGTCATCCACCGTCACCGGTTATCAGCTCGAGTATGATACTGACAACACGTTCACGACTAACGTGACTATCGTCAAAGATATCACAACCACCTCGCATACCCCAACCTCCCCCCTAGCCAGTGGAACTTGGTACTGGCGAGTCAGGTCGGGTGATAATACCACCAACGTTGGCCTTTGGTCGGACACTTGGCAGTTTATCGTGGAGCCTTTGACGGAAACGGCGGTTTTCAGCCTGGTAGATCTATACACGGTCAATGTAGAGAAGATCCTCACCCTTAACCAAGGCTCGAAGCTCGTCCTGAAGTTCTACACATACGACAATGCATTCGAAAACGAAAACGTCATCGAGACTTTCTCTACGCTGCCTTGGCACGTGGATGAAAACGAGAACGTGCGACATCCCAACAATATCAGCGTGAAAAAGGCCAAGCTGGATCTTACCTATGACAACACCGAGGATGTGATCTCGACCATAGCGAGCTTCACCGTCACCAGGGACGACCTTTTCGGCAGGGTAATGGATATCATGGGCGATTGGCCTCACGCCGACGACGACCTGAGGAATGCCCTTTTCGCCGAGCTCATGGACATAAAGGGCCAGTGGCCGATCGCGCCGTCGTGAAGCGGTCACAGCAAAGCATTAGCGTGAGTTCCGCAGAGGGCGCCGCGAGCGCCTACTTTTATGGTATTTTTTTCGCCATAATTCGGGCTGATTTTATGATAAATCGACAGCCTTATAAAGATTCATCGCCCAATTTTTATCGAGGTTAGAAGACCTT
>JAGMBM010000146.1 GCA_023129675.1 Hadesarchaea archaeon
TGAGCTAATGCGCATCTTGATGGCCTCAGATCTCTTCTATCCTTTTCTGCTAGGCGGTGGGGAAACGCGAATGTACGAGACAGCAAGAAGGTTGGCCAAAAAACACGAAATTCATGTCCTCACGCGAAGATTCAAAGGGTTGCCAAGCTACGCGGTGCATGAAGGCCTACATATCCATAGGGTCTTCGTTCCTTCTGCGGGGATAAAGCTCGAGTCACCCACCGATGGCTCCACTTTCATGGCGGACGCTCTGCTCAAGGGGCTAAATTTGGGGGATTTTGATCTCTACGCTCCGCAGCAGTTCTTTCCCATTTTTCCCTTGTGGTTAATCGCAAAAGCGAAACGGAAACCACTCATTGTGACTATTCACGATGTCTATCGCGAAACTTGGCTGCAGAAATATGGGCTCAAGGGGTACTCTATGGCTGCGTTTGAGAGAGTGATGCTGAAACTTCCGTACACCAGAGTAATCACGGTCTCGAGCTCCTCGAAGAAGAAGTTGATTGAGGGTGGTGTTCCCGAACACGTGATAGAAATAATCCCAAATGGCGTCGATGTAGGGAAGTATGACGAGGTAAAGGTAAGGAAATCCGATAAACCACGCGTGATCTACGTTGGACGTCTGATCGGGTACAAACATGTCGACGATTTACTCGTTGCGCTTTCGAAACTCGATTTTAATGTGGAACTGTATGTTGTGGGCGAAGGTCCGGAAAGAAAAAATCTCGAAGCCTTAGCAAAGAAACTAAGAGTTGATGACAAGGTTACCTTTACAGGTTTCGTGAACGAACTACGTAAGATTGAACTTCTCAAATCTTCGCATGCGCTAGTTCTGCCATCAACGACTGAAGGGTTCGGTATCGCCTTGGTCGAAGCTATGGCCTCAAAAACGCCTGTCATCGCAGCAGATATACCCGCTCTCCGGGAGCTCGTGGGGGACGAAGAGGTTGGTTTGTTATTCAGGCCGAGGGATGTCAACACGCTCAAAACGAAGCTTGTGGATCTGCTAAAAAAGAGTGCGCTAAACAAGAGGTTCTCTCAAAAGGGTTATGAATTTGTGAAAAGGAAGTTTAGCTGGGATAAAATTACCAAAGAAACTGAGTCTCTCTTCGAATCAATAATATCTTAAAGCATGAAGAACTAGTCGCTTTCGACAAGTTTTAAACGGGACTTGCAAACATGAGTTGGTGACGAGAAATGAAGGTGCTAGTGACTGGTGGGAGTGGGTTCATCGGCGCGGAGCTCCTGCCAAAACTGATCGAGCTTGGGCACGAAGTATGCTCCCTAGAACGCTACGTCACTGGTCGCTATGTCCTCGGCACCCGGACCGCCACTGTTTTTGGGGACCTGCGGGACGGTTTTTCTATTCGCAAACTAGTAAAAGATACCCAACCCGAGGCGGTGGTTCACCTCGCCGCCATAAGCCCAGTCGCGTATTCATATAATCATCCTCAAGAGGTATTCGAAGTCAATGCGCTCGGCACAATAAATCTAGCTGAAGCGTGTTTGCGTGAGGTACCTAATTTTAAGCATTTCCTCTACGCTGGCACCTCTGAGGAATACGGGAACCAAGATAAATTCCCGGTCACCGAAGATGCGGAGCTAAGACCAAATAGCCCATACAGCGTAAGCAAGGTTGCTGCGGACAAATACCTGCAGTACATGCGCGTAGCCTATGGTTTCCCGGTCACCGTCCTTAGACCCTTCAACACCTATGGGCGCAAAGATAACACCCACTTCGTGGTAGAACGCACCATAACTCAAATGTTGCAAGGCAAGACAGTGAGGCTAGGAGACCCAACACCAACAAGGGATTTTCTATACGTGGACGATCATGTGGATGCCTACTTAACATGCCTAAATAACCCGAAAGCGAAGGGGGAGGTATTCAACTTCTGCACGGGGCGCGATATTTCGATAAAAGGGATTATAGGACTGATTTCGAAACTCACGAGATTTAAAGGCAAAATTCAGTGGAATACAATACCCGCTAGACCGCTGGACATCAAAAAGTTGCTCGGCAACTACGAAAAGGCAAAGAGAGTACTTGGGTGGCGGCCGAAGTACACGCTCGAAGAAGGACTAAAGAAAACGATCGAATTTTGGGAGAGCAAGCTCAAGGGCAGCTAAACTTAAGTTTGGACTGCTGTGGGTGTTGCAAATTAACGCAGTATTTCGCGCGCCGCCGCTTTTATTTTCTCAACCCATTTCTCCTCAGCAAACACCTCAGCTCTCTTTCGGCAAGCCGCGGGATCAAACTCATAGCGGCCAAAATTTTTTATTGTCTTGATCAAATTTTCGACGTGTGGCGGATCGACCAGTAGGCCGGTCTTTCCATGCGTGATCGATATCCTGAAACCGCCTTCATTCACCGCTATACACGGCTTGCCTGACGCCATTGCCTCTAAAGGCACCAGACCGAAATCCTCGTCTATGCTGGTCTGAATAGCGGCCTTGCAGCGAGAGTAAAGATCGACGATTTCTTCGTCAGAGATCGTCCCAACGAACTCCACGTTTCTAGGAGCATTCTTTCGAAGCTTTTCAAAATAGATCCGATCGTCGTATGGGCCAGCGATCACGAGTTTTTCGTTCGGCAACCTTCGAAAGGTTTCTATTTGTAGCTCTACCCTCTTCGGTGGCGCAATCCTTTGGACGGAGAAATAAAAATTTTCAGACTTCTGATGTTTGAATCTTTTGACATTCACCGGAACCCAAACTACTTCGGCATCTCTTCCGTAGTATCTTTTTATTCTCCCCCTCGTGACTTCAGAGTTACAGATTATTTTGTCTATTTTTAGCACAGCTTGTTTGTCAAGCCTTCGCATCCACCAAACCCATAGTTTAAACAATTGTCGTCGATGCAGAGGGAGCCTACTTTTGATAAATGGATAAAGATCGTAAAATGGTCTCACTACAGTATTTTCGAAGTGGAGCTGGGGGTGATTCTCGCTTCTCATGCCCACATGCTTTCCCCAGTCTCCAGAGCTGAGGACCAAATCATAGTCGGATAAGTCCATCCCCCTGAACTTGAAAACGGCTTCGGTTTGCATTAACCCTTGGCGAGGGAGAAAAGTTAACGGATGTTGAAAAATCTTGAGTTTTTTAAGTTCTGGATACGTGTCTTCTGGAGCGTACGAAGTCGTCCAAATGTCCGCTTTAAATTCTCTTGCCAAAATCGCAACTGCCTTGTCCATCCCGCCTTTCGTTATGAGAAAATCGTAAACTACGGCCGTTTTCATTCTCTCATCTTTTGCCAACTGGGATTTAATCGTCAATTTTTCACTTTCCACTTTGGCTTAACAGACCCAGCACTATTTTTTCATTTGCTTCAACATTTTTCTTAGCATCGAAATTTTCAACAGTGTATTTTCTAGCGCTTTCCCCAAGTTTTTTCCTCAGCTCGTCTTCTTCTAACAATTTTATTATGGCACTAGCCAAGTTGTCGACATCCCTCTCGGGAACTAGGATGCCAGTTTCGTCGTGCTTGACGTACTCAGGAATTGCCCCAGAACGTGTCGATACAACAGGCGTTCCGCACGCCATGCTCTGGATATTTACCATCCCGATTTGTTCGCCCCATCTTTTTGTGGTGATTGACGGGGTAACAGTCAAATCGACAGCACGGAAGTACGGCGGCAAGTCTCTATGCTTCACGATGCCTAGGGTCACGATATTTTTTTTCATGTCGTTGCTTTTCGAGTATCTTTCCATCTCCCTGCGGAGTGGACCCTCACCTATTATCACAAGCTTAACCCCTTTTATTACCTCACTCACTTTTTTAAAAGCTGGGAGCAAATATTTGATCCCTTTGGCTTCCTCAAGTTTCCCGACAAAAAGTATTGCGCGTCCAAAATTCGGTTCTAACCCATTTTTCTTTGGGGTAAACTCATCGACATCGACCCCCCAAGTCCCCCACATACACCGTTTTAATTTGTTTTCGACCACGCCAACATCTAGAAGATTTCTTTTTGCGCCGTTGTTCAAGTAAAAAATAACTCTGGCATGTTTTGCATAAATTCTCAAGTATTTTTTCAAAAGTGGGGAGCCAACGGGGCCGAACTTTGTCTCGGGAGGCCTGTTTTCTAGCATCGGGAAAAATAGCGGCACATTCAAAAATTTAGACATCAAAAAACTTGCCGCACATGCTTGAATTGTTCTTGGAAACCCATATGGCTCTGAACCTTGGATTATATCTGGTTCGTGTTTTTTTATTTTATGGCATAAATCGAACACACTCGTGTAGCGAATTAAATCTTGATCGAACTCGCCGGGATACAAATCAGAATAAGGAGCATATTTGTAAAAATGGATGACCCTCAATTCTCGAAAATATTGGATTGGTGACAAAAGGTCTCTCCTGACATCAGTGCTTATCATCGCCATCGTTGGTTTATCTCGCACGAGAAATCTCCTCATAAATTCTCAATGTCTTCATAGCCGTTTTTTCCCAAGAAAACGACTTCGCTCTCTTCAAGCCCTTCTTGATCATGTCTTCCCTTAAACCATCGTTCGTCAGAACTTCGTACATGGCATCTGCAAAACCATCGATGTCATGAGGATGTTTCATTATGCCGGCGTCTCCAACGACTTCTGGCAATGAAGACGCGTTTGAGGTAATCACTGGCAAGCCACAAGCCATCGCCTCTAGCGGCGGCAAACCGAACCCTTCGTAAATAGACGGGAACACGAACAAGTCTGCAGAGTTGTAAAATAAGGGCAACTCATCTTCAGGTACGTACTCGACGAATGTTACATCTTTGTTTAAACCCAGTTTGGTTATCAGTTTGAGCAATTTTTTTCTGCCCAGCCTGCAGCCAGCTTTCCCAACTTTAACCATTTTAACATCGGGGAGTTTCTTTTTGAGCTTATAGAAGGCTTTTATCAGCGACGGGACATTTTTTCTAAAATCCTCTGTCCCTGAGTACAGGATTGTTTTGCCTTGAAAGCAATTTGGCTTTTGAAAATCGTGGAGGGGCCTGTATGCCTTTAAATCCACACCGAGATGGGTAGCCTCCACTCGTTCCGAGGGATACTTTAGGTCTCTCACGACTTCTTTCTTTGTGAACTCTGAAATCGTTATTATTTTTTCCGCTTTCGCCAACGCTCTTGCCCATATCGGTACATCGAGTTTATGAAGCAGATAGTTCAGTCTGCCATACTCTTTGCGCATGTTTTTTCCGAGCATATACACGGTGAAAATGTCGAACACGGTCACAATGGAGTTTTCGCTGCCTATCGCATCCAACACATGCGCCTGTTCATGTGAGGCGATATGCACTATGCCCTCCTGCAGTTTTTTTCTAGTTATCCTAGGATAAACGAGGTGTTTAGGGGCCAGGGAAAGCAAGGGGAATTTCAAACCCCCATAGTCTATCACGTTAAACTCAACTTTATCCTTCAGATGTGCATAAATCGCCTTTTGATATCTCGACTGGCCGAAAATTTCGCCCGTCCTTTCGCCGACGATGTAATTTACTAGCATATCGATATCCTTCTTTAATTTGCTCACACCATTCTAAAAGCTTGGCAAATCCAATCAAACTTTCGTCGAATTTCGATTTTAAGCATGTGGTGCGTCGAAATTCGTGTGACTTTCTCACTACAATATGGCTAATAAAGGCGATTGTGATAACATAATTAGGGTAAAAAATGAAGACAGTAGTCATTACAATCACGCATGGGGGCGTAGTTAGAAACATCCTCCGGAGTGATATATTCAAAATTCTAAAGTCTAGAAGAGACTTGAGGATCGTCCTCGCTGTGTTACACCGAACACCGTTTTTTAACAGCAAGAGTTTCGCCGCCGAATTCAGCGGGGGAAACGTTATCGTGGAAAACGTGGGCATCAAGTCTAACATCGTTGAACGCGCGTTAAAAAAAATAGCGGAGATGATTTTTTTCAACATAAATTACAACGAGACGATCAGGTTAAAAGAAATGACGCTCAAAAAGAAAAATTATTTCAGATATTTAGGACTCAAATTCGTGAAAAAAGTTCTCGGCAAAAATAAGAACGTCATCGAAGCTCTAAAAAGGTTAGACATGTTTCTTTTTGGTTATAAGCACAGGTACTATAGAGAACTATTCGAAAAGTATAAACCATCCTTGATTTTTTCAACAGATTTTTTGTGGCCACATGAATGGGGCTTGATAAAGGCAGCTGAACATTACGATGTGCCCGTAGTATCAATGGTACTCAGCTGGGATCATTTGGGCAAAGGGAGACTCCCCACGAAATTCGACAAAGTCATCGTTTGGAATGATTTTTTGAAGGGACAACTCATCGAGTACTATGGTTACAGTCCAAACGACATATTCGTTTCTGGTATCCCACATTTCGACTATTACATTCATGACAAAGACAAACTTTCTTCTAGAAGGGAATTTCTCAAAAATGTTGGTACAGCCCCAAATGAAAAACTAATAACGTATACGACTTCCCCACTTGCCCTATCACCGTTTGGACAGGATGTAATCGAGATCATATGCGAGGCAATAAAAAATGGCGAAATAAAATATCCGTCGCACTTGCATGTGAGATTTCACCCTGCAGATAATTTTGGTCGCTACGAAAAACTGAAAAACCACGGGGATATCATAACGTTTGAAACCCCGGGAAAATCTGCTTCGCGCGCCGGATATACGTGGCGTCCAGACAGGGCGGATATGCTCCACTATGCGAATCTCCTGTCTCACAGTGATGTTATGATCAATGTGTGTTCGACGGTGACAATCGACGCGTCGTCATTTGATACCCCGGTTATTAACATCGCATTTGACGGGTACGAGAAGAAGCCTTATTGGGATTCGACGGCTAGATATTATGATTACACTCACTACAAGAACATCGTCAAGACCGGGGGGGCAAAGATAGCGAGAGATAAAGAAGAGTTGATAAAATACATCAATGAATACTTAAAGAACCCCAAGCTTGATAGCGATGGTCGGAAGAGGATTGTTGAAGAAATGTGTTATAAATTGGATGGGAAGGCGGGAGAGAGAATAGCGAGATATATCTTGAATTTTTTAAATGAAAAAGGTAGGTAAAATGGAAGAAAAAGGCTAGTAGTTTTATGGTTTCGATAAAAATATTTGTTTCAGATGAAGGGTTTGGGCATATCGTAAGGCAGAAAGCAATCATTGGCGAATTGATTAAACATGATGATGTTGATATCGTGCTTCAAACACAGAAACATTTTGAAGCAGCCCAGAACTTTATTGGGGGTGGAATATCGTATAATTTACAATTTAATAATATAATGACCATTAAAAAGGAAGATGGATCATTAGATATGGATAAAACATATGAATTTATTAAAAATTATCCAGAAAATTCTAAAGAACTTATTGAAAAAGAATTAGATAGTTTCAATTATGATTTTGTTATTTCAGATTTTGTCCCTGAAGCTTTTCACGTATCTAAAAGCTTAGGTATATCTAATTGTGGTGCTGCCCATTTCACTTGGGATTGGTTCTTCTCAAAACTATACCCAAGTGATAAGGCCCTTATCAATACGTTAAACAAATATGTGGAGTGCGTGGATGAAATTTATTTCCCACCGCTTACGCCTGATGAAAATTTGGATAAGTTTAAAGATAGAGCTAAAGTTGTTCCTTTCATAATAAGTGAAGATTATCTAGGACAAAAAACTAAAGAACCTGCAGAAAAACTTAGAATACTAATTAGTGATAGTGGTACTGGAGCATTGTACCACATAATAAAAAAGAATTTACCGGTTTTTAAAAGTATGACTGATTTTCATTTCTTTTTACCACCGATGTTCAAAGTTGAAGCCGACAACATAACCATAATCTCAAGGACAGAAGACGTTCCTAAACTTATACCACAGTTAGATTTGGTAGTTGCTCGTGCCGGATTCAATACGATAACGATGTGTATTATTGCTAGAGTTCCTTTGCTGTTAGTAGAGGAAAAGGGCAGTCCAGAAGTGGAGGAAAATTTGAGAAAAGTTAGTGAATTGGGATTATGTGGTGAATTACCCCCTGAAAAATACAGCAATAATTTTAAATCGGAATTGGAGGAGTTCTTGAAAAAAGATTTTGATACCGTCAAGAAAAATATGCAGAATTATAAGTTTAAGACGAATGGAGCAGAGATAATTGCCAAAGAAATACTAAAAAGAATTAAATAATTAGAGGACGAAATTGAAAGCCGGAGATATGATCGCAGTTGAGTAAATGTGAATCATACTACCGCCAGTAATACTGAATGTAATGACAAATGTTTGAGGTAATTGGATGGTAAAGATCATAGCAGAACTCTGTAGAAATCACAACGGAAACCTAAACATTTTAAAAGAGATGATATGGAAAGTAGCTGATGCTGGAGCCACGTATGCTAAAATTCAGTCAATGCTGCCAGAAGAACTAACTTTTAGAGAAAGATTTGAAGAGGGGAAAATAGAAAATGGGCAACAAATTGTAATAAAAAGATCATACGGCCCAGAATTAGAAAGTATAAAGAAAACCCATTTATCCAATGAAACACACTATTGGTTTATAGACGAATGCAAAGTCGCTGGTATAAAACCTCTTACGACTGTTTATTCCAGATCGAGAATACCCTTCCTTGCTTCTTTACCTTGGCCTGATAAACATATTAAAGTCGCCAGTTGGGATTGTGGTTCACATCCGATGATTAAGGAACTCGAAAATTTTGATCACTTGTTTGTATCAACTGGTATGACTGAAAACCATGAGGTGGAGGAAACAGCAAGAATACTGAGCGGTCATAGTTTTACGTTTCTGCATTGTGTTGGCATTTACCCAACGCCACTTGAAAAAATTAATCTGACAAGAATAAATTACTTGAAAACCTTGGCATCAGAAGTGGGTTTTAGCGATCATACTGCTGCAGCTAAAGATGGTATTAAAGCTTCTATAGCAGCATTGATGTTTGATGTCGGTGTGATAGAAAGGCATTTTACAATTCTCGATAGATCTCGAACAAAAGACGGATCAGTTTCCATTGATTTCGAACAATTAAAACAATTAGTTGAATTTTCAAAAATGAGGAAATCGGAGGTGGAAGATTACGTGGCAAAAAACGTGCCTGAGTTTCAGAACATGATTGGAGGTGAACATCCCAGGCCAAGTCACAAAGAGCTAATAACAAAAGATTACCAAAAAGGTAGGTTTGCAAGTAAAGTTAATGGAGATTGGGTTTTCAATTGGGAAGACAAGAAGGTTTTCTAATTAGAATCATCAATCTCTTGAGAAAAAATTAAAGGTACAAGTTCTTTGATTTTTTGAACTAAATACACCCCAGTCTTTTTCTGTGCTTCAAATGTTCCGCCCCCTAGATGGGGTGTAATAATTAAATTCTCATTATTTTTTGCGTATTTAACAAGCGGGTTATGTATAACTGGGCTTTCTTCTGAAGCTTCATTCGCAAGAACATCTAGGGCCGCGCCTGCAATTAATTTGTTTTGAAGAGCATACAAGAGCGCCTTTTCATCTATAATTCTTCCACGGGCCGTATTAATGAGAACAACACCACGTTTCATTAATTTAAACTCATCGTGGCTAATCATGTTTTCCGTTTCTGGTGTAAGAGTTGCATGGATAGATATCACATCGGATTTTTTGAGTAACTTTTCAAAAGGCAGGGGCGAAACCCCAGCCTCGTCCATTTTTTTCTGGTTAATGTAGGGATCAAAAGCGATTACATTCATCCCAAATCCTTTGGCAATTTTTGTGACTATTGTCCCCAATCTGCCAAATCCGATCATGCCCAAAGTCTTACCATTTAGTTCAACTCCAAAAAACTTACTTCTATTCCACCCTTCTTTTCTTATCGAATCAAATGCCCAAGGAATTTTTCTTATCAGGCTTAGGAGCAATGCAAATGTATGTTCTGCGGTAGAAGGCACATTCTTCAGAAGTTCTATCGCGCCTTTTAAACTTATCACCCTTACATTTTTTTGCTCCGCATATGCTACATCTATATGGTCAAGCCCGGTAGTCCCAGTCGCTATAATTTTTAATTTTTTTGCACGATTTATCAACTCTTTATCGATCCTAGTTTCCATCCTTATTACTAGAATCTCAAAATTCTCTATTCTTTTGAGAAGCTCTTTTCTATTCATTCTCCTACATTCAACGTTTCCAATTTCTTTCAGCATGGCGATATTTTCATCATCATAAGTTTTTGGTTCAGTTACCAAGATGTTAATCATTTCTTCCCTATCTAGGGTATGTACTTGGAATTTAAAACATTACTACCATCATGGCATTATATGTGTTAGAGCGTGATACAATAAAATTGGAGATGCAAATGATGAAGAAAAGGCACAGAATTCTAGGGATAATACCCGCCCGCGGCAGTTCCAAGTCTATACCAAAGAAAAATATAGCTCCTCTTTTAGGCAAACCATTAATTTCGTATACTATTGAAGAAGCTTTGAAAAGCAGATTTTTAACTAAACTGATAGTGTCTTCTGATGACGATAAAGTTATAAAAATAGCGAAAAAGTATGGCGCGGAAGTACCGTTTAAGAGACCAAAAGAACTAGCAGAAGACACCACACCAACATTACCAGTAGTACAACATGTGGTCAAAATGATGGAGGGGCTAAATAAGATAACTTACGATTGGATAGTACTGATGCATGCAACTACGCCCCTGAAAACAGTAGAAGACATAGATAACGCGATCCAAAAGGCGATTAAGTCTGGAGCAGATTCTGTGGCAAGCGTAGTTCGTGTTTTGGATTATCATCCTATGAAGATGAAAAAAATAGAAAACGATAGGTTAGTAGAGTTCTCTGATGAATTGGCAGCTATACGTGGGGGGGAGATGGTAAGGAGACAGGATTTACCACCAGCTTACATTCGCAATGACTGTGTGTATGTGACAAAAAGAGATGTCTTAATGAAGGAAAACTCATTTTTTGGGAAAGATTGTAGACCATACATTATGCCAGAAGAACGATCATACAATATTCATGAAAAGCATGACCTTCTAATTGTAGATGCGTTAATGAAAGCTATGAGAAAAGGTAAATTTCAAAGAACTCGATAAATAAAAAACTGTAACTGGACAGTATACTTCATGCAAACCCTCACAAGTTTACCTCCCCTAAACTTTTTCTCGATGGGGCAGTAGTCATCTCTCCACCTTCTCCGCCACGACCCCGAAGTGCATCGAGTATTGGGGGAAAAACCGTAAGAAAATCCTATAAAGCACGCCAATTAAGTTCGTGCTACCTTGTTCCCCAAAGTGCTGGACTTCGATAACCCTGAAGCCGTGACGTTTGAGCATTCGTGAAAGAAACTTGGGCGTGAAAACAAAATTATGAGTCCGACCCGCTTTTTCTTTAAACGTGAACCCCAAATATCGGGCGGTCGGGGTGGTTATCACCACGCGCCCCCCCTCGCGCAAATTTTCCCAAGCGCGGTCAAAGACAAGCCCGGAGTTATCCATGTGCTCCACGCACGCGCCCAACACCACGACGTCGAATTTGCGCTCGGAAACAAAGTTTTCGGCATTCGCGTAGATTACATTGTAGCCGAGATTTCGCATCACCTCTACGCCCTCCCGGTTGATGTCGATGCCCAAGACGAATTTTGCACGTACGATGATTTCAGGACACGTATGAGTTCTACCAGTGAGTATGCGACGGAAGTCTCCGACGCAGCCCACGTCGAGTACGTCCTTGCCCCCGACGCGGCTAGCGACCCACTCGACGCGCTCTGGGAGCCTCATCTCCTCCCCTCCGCACCGACTCCACCTTCTCCGCGATGACTCCAAACTTCATCGCAAGCAAGGGAAAAAAGCGCAGAAGCACCCTTTCGTAGAGCTTACCCACCAAGTTTAATTTGCCCTCGTCGCGGAAGAACTGAACCTCAACAACCCTGAAGCCGTGATGTCCGAGCATCTGTGAAAGGTGCTTGAGTGTGTAAATAAGACGATGATCTCGCCCCACCATCTCTTTGAAGGCAACCCCCAAGTATCGGGCGTTCGGGGTGGTTATGATCAAATGGCCTTTTTCTCGCAAATTCTCCCAAGCGCGATCTAAAACCAGTCCCGGGTTATCCATGTGCTCCACGCACGCGCCCAACACCACGACGTCGAATTTGCGCTCGGAAACAAAGTTTTCGGAATTCGCGTAGATCACATTGTAGCCGAGATTTCGCATCCTCTCTATGCCCTCTCGGTTGATGTCGACACCCAAAACGGATTTTGCACACGCCGCGATCCTAGGATGTAACAAACTTTTATCATTAGGGATATTCATGTGGTGGAAATCCCCGACGCACCCCACATCGAGCACGTTCTTGCTTTTAACATGTTCGCACACCCAGTCGATGCGCTTGGCGAGGCGAGGGGCAGTCATGTAGTTTTCCCCGTGAACTTTTTCTCGATAGGGCGGCCAGACATCACCTTCTCTGCATCCTCTCTCTTCAGTTCCTCGAGCTTTGAACCGATTGCCATCAGCTTACCCCTTACAGTTACTAAACTCACTCCCTCACTTTATTCTTTTATTTTCTGTCTGCTTTTATAACCTCTCTCGATCGAGCTTTTAGGCGAGTTCCTCGTCCTTCTCAGAAGGGGCGAGGGGCGTGGCGTTCACCCCTCGGTCTTCTTCTTCGGTATGAGCGACTTCACGCAGAGCATCGCCGCCACTCCGAGCATGCCCAACGCCCCCGCAAAGACCACTTGCTGGCTCTGCTCTGAAGACAGCGCACCCGTCACGACGGTTCCGCCTCCCCTAGACAGGTTTCTCCGAGTAATCAGAAAAACAACTTGGCAAGGATATGACGATGACTCCTGCTGGTCGAGGGGACAGGCGCGGAGTATCTACGGTTTCACGCTGGCCCACAAAGCTACCGAAGAGGAAGTATTTTTAAGCGTCGCGGAGAAGCTTGCGGATTATTTCATCAAAAATTTACCCGCAGATTATGTTCCCTATTGGAATTTTAATGACCCGCGGATTCCAAACGCCCCTAGAGACAGCTCTGCCGCAGCGATAGCCTGCTCCGGGCTAATGACATTATCTAAGCTCAACGGAAAGAAGAAATTCATGGACATGGCGAACAGGATTTTAAGCTCCCTATCTACAAACTACATTGCGGAAGAGAGCTGCGATGGGATATTAAAGCACGGATGTTTCCACATGCCAAAGAAGGTTGGGGTCGACGAGAGTTTAATATGGGGAGATTATTACTTCCTAGAAGCACTAATGAAAAGTAGCGATGAGCCGCAGGATGGTGAATAAATGAGGTTTGCATGCGTGGAACTTTACACGAAATATGGGAAGATATGGGATAGGGCAAAAGAGAAACCAAACTACCTTTGTGATCCTAAAACTGAAATCGATACATGCTCTTTTGGTTGTTGGACAAGTGCATTGGGTGGCGAGCATGTCCCCTTGCTGTGGTTTAAATTAAGGAAACCAGTAAGGTATATCTATCACAATTATCTTGCACCACGCATGTCAAGATTTAATTATGCTGGTTATTCAATCGTGTCGAAATTGATCAATAGAGCACTTGATAAATTTTACAATTTACAATACGTCACGAAATTTGACGTCGTTCTAATTGTTGTACATGATTATTCGATTCGTGAAATGGCCAAATTTATAGTTAAAGCAAAAAAATTGCGAAAAAAGCCAATATTTCTCGGTGCCCTAGGTAATACGCTCGATTCGTTCCGAGAAACGTTAAAAGACAAGGACGCGTTTAGATTTTTTAAAATCTTTATCGATAACTGCGATGTGTTTGTAAACTATTACCATGAAGCCATTTCAGATTATCTGGGGCTTTATACCGACACGCCAATAGTGAATTTTCCCCAATTCTACCCATTCGAATTCGCGAAATCTTTCTTTGAACCATACGAAAACAAGGAAAAAATAATTTTTGTTTCTGGGGATACTTCAAGAACTGACCATATCTCCTCCCTATTAATCGCGAAAAAAATTCAAGCGCAATACCCCGATTTTTTGATAGAGGTGATAGGCAGGCCCTCACTTAACTTAGAACCATTAAAAAACTCAAGGTACAAAGTAACCCCCTTCTTTGAGTGGATAGATTACCTCAAGCATACCGGGAAGACCCACATTATCATAGATATGGATAACACATGGACCCTCGGGAGGGTTGTAAGAGATGCAGCCGTTGTTGGCACACCATGTATCGGATTGAATTCGGAAAGTCAGAAAAGCCTTTTCCCCAATCTGGTGTGCTCAGATATCACTGATACTAAAAAAGCCATTGACTTGGGGATTAAACTGATAGAAGATAGGAAATTTTATGAAAGGGTTCAAAAAAAGGCTTTTAAACGGTTGGAAGCGTATTCCTACGAAAATTCGGTAAAAAGATTAAGCGGAATATTAGAAGAATATACAAAAAAATAACCATTTTTTTACGATTGCGAATGTTTAGATCTAGATTTTTGTTTTTCCCATAATTTTGCATGCTTCACAAATGAATAAAACGCGGCGAAAACAGCCGCCGTGAAACCATGAGGCCCATCTTTGAATCCCGCTTTTGAAAGATACTGTCTAAAAAACACGCCGATGGGATGATAAAAAGCGCGACCAACGTTAAACTTTAATTTCTTTTCTTCCATTTCGTTTGCCTCGAGAGCCGTGTAGAAATCCATTTTATTTATCCATTCCGAAACGGTCCTGAAGTTATAATGAAGCAATGAATTCTTTAGATAACCTACTTTTCCGTCTATCTTTAGCGCATCGTGAAGGCCTTTTTGATAGATACCCTTTCCCTTTCTGACCATCTTTGGCTCATATTCGTGCCACCCCCCGTGTCTCATCCATTTTCCAAGGAAGTTACATTCTCTTATCACGGAGTAGCCGTCGAATCGCTTGTCATCCCCCCTCAAAATCTCCTTGATCTCTGCCCTGAGTTCCGGCGTCACAATTTCGTCTGCATCCAGTACCAAAATCCAATCACCTGTTGCCTTCCCCATACCCAAATTTTTGTTGAGGTTTATGCACCTTGAATTATCATTCAAAAAAATTTTCTTCGTGTACTGCTTTGCAATTTCAACAGTTTTATCCGTGCTGAACGAATCCACGACTATGATTTCGTCGGCCCACTTCACGCTCTCCAAACATTGCTTGATGTTACCCTCCTCATTTTTTGTGATTATCACAACGGATAGTTTTGCCATGCTCATCACTTCTTGCTCCACCTGATTTTATGTTTCATGTTATCTCTTTATCTTTGCTAAATACATCGTGGGTTTTAACCAAGGTATCGCACGTTTAAATTCGCGCCTCGGCAACGTGTAGTAGTCCCTGCTCTCAGCTACGTTAAATTTAGAAAGGATTCTTTCCCACTCCTTTTTTGGCAGAAGCCGCTCGTTGCCCACGTCTTTATGGCCGTAATGATTGTTGGGGACACTAAACACCACATTGGGTCCAACGCGCAATTGCTCTTTGAGTAGTGCAACAATCTCTTCATCAGAAAAGTGTTCAAGAAAACCTTGGTGATAAACTAGATCAAATGAATCACTTTTGAAGTCCAATTTAAACGCATCTTGCTTGATGAACTTCACCTCTCCGCTGAAAAGTTTATTGTGTTTTTTTGCCAATTCGATGACTTTTTCATTACTGTCTATGGAGGTTACTTTAAAGTTGAAATGCGACAAAAAAATGCCCAAAGTTCCAGAACCAGACCCAATCTCTAAAATCCTTTTTGGCCTTTCAATAAAGATCTCGCTTAAAAGTGGTGAGTGATTGGCAATGTTCCCTATGAAATCTTCCATCGTGTTCTCCGTTTTATAAACTTCCTCCCACTTTTTCATGCCATCACTTCGCACAATTAAAGGTAGTTAGTCGTTTTTAAATAAACCACATATGTATCGGAATTATCGCGGAGATATCGATCGCGGTGAGGGCAGATGAAGAAAGCTGGAAAGAGTAGGTGGAGAAGATTTTTATTAGTGGGCGGAAAATTACCTAAAGGGACCTTATGCGAAACAGACCCTTTGTCAACCGTTACCTCCAAGAGCTGGAATCGGTAATTAAGCGCATATCACAGGAAGATATCGATGGGGTAATAGAGATTCTGTATGGAGCGTGGAAAGGCGAGCGACAAGTTTTCTTAGCGGGGAACGGTGGTTCAGCTGCGACGGCAACACACTTTGCAAGTGACCTATCGAAGTTCGCTTCGGTAGAGGGCAAGAAGAGGTTTAAGGCAATGGCTTTGACAGAAAACATGTCCCTAGTTACGGCGCTAACCAACGACTTGGGATGGGAAAACGTCTACGTCGAGCAGCTGAAGAACTTGATGCGTGAAGGCGACGTTTTAGTTGTAATTAGCGTTCACGGAGGCGCCGGGGCCGAGAAAGCGGGCCCTTGGTCTCAAAATCTCTTGAAAGCGGCTAAATTTGTCAAGGATAATGGTGGAAAGGTCGTAGGGCTGGCGGGCTTCGACGGTGGCGTTTTGAAGCAAATCTCCGATGCGTGCATAGTCGTGCCCATAAACTCCACGCCGCATGTGGAGGGGTTCCACTCGGTGCTGGCCCACCTTATTTGTGCGAGACTACGCGAGTTGATAGCTGAATCTTAAGGAAGTGTTGCACGTGAGGGCCGTGTTTTTGGACAGGGACGGTGTGATAAACGAGATCGTTTATTTCCCGGAGCTTGGCGTGTTGAACTCGCCCCTTAACCCTAAACAGTTCAAACTGCTGCCTGGTGTTGCTAAGGCGATTAGAATTTTTAACAGGTTGGGTCTGAAAGTTGTTGTTGCATCAAACCAGCCGGCTATGGCAAAGGGCAAGATGACGAAGGAGCTTTTTGAAAAAATCCGGTTGAAAATGAGAAGGGAGCTCAGGAAGGGTGGCGCGCGCATAGATGCTGAATACTACTGTTTTCATCACCCGTCCGCGAAGTATGCGAAATACAGGGTCAGGTGCAAGTGCAGGAAGCCGAAACCCGGCCTTCTTTTAAAGGCAGCTAATGATCTTGGACTGGATCTCTCGAAAAGTTACCTCGCGGGCGACAGTTTGACGGATATCGAGGCGGGTAGGGCGGTCGGCTGCAAGACATTCCTGATAGGTTATTTAAAGAGTTATCTGGCTAAGTTAATTGAGGATAAAGGTGTCAGACCCGACTTTATCGTGCCGAGCTTGCTCCATGCGGCAAAAATCATCAAAAAAGAGGTGAGTTAGTGGAGATTTTCCTCGACACAGCCAGCGTGAAAGAGATAAAGGAGATTCTACCTTGGGGGATCGTTACCGGGGTTACCACCAATCAGAAAATATTCTTAGCAGAGAAGGGCGTCAAGTTCGAGGATAGGGTTCGTGAGATATTGTCGCTCGTGGATGGCTCGATCAGTATAGAGCTAACAAAGACTAAGGGCTCCTTCGATGATCTTATCAACGAGGCTAGGGAGTACG
>JAGMBM010000147.1 GCA_023129675.1 Hadesarchaea archaeon
AAAAAAGTGTTGAAAAAAGTGACAGGTGGGGTGCCTGAATTCGAGCCGTTTATCCGCTACCACACCTTCAGCGATTTCAGCATAAACTTCACCGTCATCCTAAGGGTCAAGGAATTTGTGGACAAGTATTTGATCACCCACGAGTTTGTGAAGGAGCTCCACAAGCGCTACAAGAAGGAGGGCATCGAGATCCCGTTCCCGATCCGCACGGTCTACATGCGCAAGGGACGGGCCTAGTCTCCTCGCCTTTTTAATCCGACATGACAAACGGTTATCGAAAGCGGTGTCCGAATGGTGCTGGATAGGCTTGGAAAGTCCCTGCACAGTGCCCTCCAGAAGCTGACCCGGGCGACCCACGTCGACGAGCGAGTAATCAAGGAGCTCGTGCGGGACATCCAACGCGCCTTGCTTCAGGCAGATGTCAACGTAGAACTCGTGCTGGAACTGACGAAGCGAATAGAGAAGAGGGCGCTCGAGGAGAAGCTCCCCCCAGGTATGGCACGCAAGGAGCACATCATCAAGATCGTCTACGGAGAACTCTCCGCGCTGATGGGGCGCCCAGCCCAGCTACAACTCAAGCCCGGGGAGCCCACGGTGCTACTGATGGTCGGCCTTCAGGGAAGCGGAAAGACGACCTCAGTGGCGAAGCTAGCGGCCCACTTTAAGAAGCGAGGTTTCAAAGTTGGCATCGTTTGCGCGGACACCTTTCGCCCAGGTGCGTATGAACAGCTCAGTCAACTTGGTCAGCAGGTTGGGATAGGATTTTTCGGTGATCCCAAAGCCAAAGATTCGATTGAGCTCGCAAAGAAGGGCGTTAAGCGGTTCAAAAAAGAGCGTTTCGAATTGATCATCATCGACTCGGCTGGCAGGCATCGCAAGGAGGAAGTTCTTATGGAGGAGATGCGCCAAATTGCCAAAACAATACGGCCAGACGAGATCATGCTAGTCGTTGACGGGACAATGGGACAGCAGGCGAAGGAACAAGGCGCTGCATTCAAGGCCGCGACGGATATAGGCTCGATTTTGATCACCAAGCTGGATGGTACTGCGAAAGGTGGTGGTGCCCTCTCGGCGGTCACGGCTACGGGGGCGCCGATCAAGTTCATAGGTACTGGTGAACACATAGATGACCTCGAGCCCTTCGTGCCTGAGCGCTTCGTGGCTCGCCTGCTAGGGATGGGCGACATTGAAACACTGTTGAAGCGAATCGAGGAAACTGCAAGAGCCGAGGAAATGAAGCCCGCCGACATGAAGGCGATTCTCGCAGGCAAGCTGACTCTGCGGGATGTTTACAGCCAGCTCGAGATGATGAGTAAGATGGGACCCCTCAAGAAGATCATGCAGATGATCCCAGGAGTTGGTGTCGCAGTGCCAGATGAGCAGATGCGCGTCGGGGAGGAGAAATTGAAGCGCTTTAAGGTGATCATGCAATCGATGACCCCGGAGGAGCTCGAGAACCCCAAGGTGCTCAATGCCTCTCGGATTCGCAGGGTGGCCCGGGGATCGGGCACGAGTGAAGCCGACGTAAGGGAGCTTTTGAAGCAGTACGAACTGATTCGAAAACTTATCAAGACAATAGCGAAAGGACGAGGCCCTAAGTTCGGCCCATTTGCGAAACTCATGAAGGAGCTGTCGAAGGGGGGCGCCACTGGATTTTGATATGGGTGGTGAGAAAAGCCCTTAAGCGCGGTGCCGAAGCTATTGATTAGGTGTTCATATGGCCAAAAGGTCGAAGGGTTATCGGAGCAAGAGCAGAGGAAAGCTCACCAAGCATGTTCGTGAGCGCGGGCTCTCGCCGGTGAGCCGAGTGATTCAAGAGTTTGGCCTAGGTGTGAAAGTTACCATCATCCTCGACCCGGGCGTCGTGAAGGGACAACCACACCCGCGGTACCATGGCAGAATTGGTGTCGTTAAGGAGCGTCGTGGGAGAGCCTACGTGGTCGAGATCAGGGACGGAGGGTCCATCAAAAAGGTTATTTCCCGTCCGGAGCACCTTAGGTCGGTGGGGGTAAAATGATAGGGAAGGAAGTAACGGATGAAAAACCTGTGCCGTTAGCCAAAGTGTTTGAAATCCTCGAAAAAGAGAAAAAGCGAGGAGAGTTGGAGTACAAGCAGCGGCTGACCTACGACTATGCACAAAAATTTGCGGAGTTGGACATCAAAAAGGCAGAGGAACTGATCGGCGAGTTGCTCCAGCTCGAAAAGCTCAGAAAACATCAAGCGGTCACGCTCGTAGATTTGATGCCGGAGAGAAAGGAGGATGTAGAGCTCATTTTTGCGAAGGAGCGAACGAGGCTTGAGGATGAGGACATCAAGAAAATTTTGGAACTGATAGACAAGTACCGGAAGTAGTTCCAAGCTAGTTGGAGGCGCGTGTCTTTGGTCGATAAGAAGTATGAAGACCGAGGCATAGTGTTGGATTTCCTGCTCCAGGGACATCCAAGCGATCCCAGGCCGATCCACCTGCGTGAGCCCATAGCCCAAATCCTCGGCGACACGTTCTTCACCCTGCTCGAGATCGTTCCCATGAAGGAGGCAACGTTCACCCTCCATGAACGCGTCTTCATAGGCAAGGGTGAGCGGGACAAGGTCGAACGGATCAAACGCCGAGTGGGCTACGATGAACTCACGGCTGCGGCGAAAGCAGAACTGCCGGTCGCCATAGAGGAACTAATCAAAGAGGTCCCGGAGCGGTTCATCGAGTTCTTCAACCGTGCCGCACCCTTGACCACCCGCTTCCATCAACTTGAGCTAATTCCGGGAATAGGGAAGAAAATCATGTGGACGATCATCGAAGAGCGAAAGAAGGGCCCCTTCGCGGACTTCGAGGATCTAGCGAAAAGGGTAAAGGGGTTAAGTAATCCGCAAAGTCTAATCGCAAAACGAATAACCATGGAGCTGGAAGGAGTCGACAAATACTGCATTTTTGTGCGCCCACCGTCTAGAAGGGCTTCCGCCGAGGGCGAGGCACCCTAGATATCAAGTAGCTAATGAACGCTATTACTGGAATTATCTCGAGGCGTCCGACTAGCATTTGAATTGTCATGCTTATCTTCCCCGCTAGGGGCATCGTTGCTGAAGTTATTCCCACAGATAAGCCGACATTTCCTTGAGCCGATGCCGATTCAAATACCGAGTTCATGGCTGAGTAGGGACCCACCATCATCAGCACTACTGCGCCGCTCACCAGCACGATGATGTAGATGAACGCATAAATGGCGGTCTCCATCATCTCCTGATCGCTGTAAATCCTACCCGATATCTTCATTGGTACAACCGCTCGCTGGGGCAGGAAGCTGCGCTTGATCATCCAGTGGACCGCCTTGACGATGATCACGGTTCGAATGAGCTTAATCGCACTCGAGGTCGAACCGTACCCTCCCCCTATGACCATTAGGACCGTGAGTAAGCCCTTCTGGGGATCCCCCCACTTTGAGAGAGTAGCCGTGGAGAAGCCCGTCCCCGTCAGGGCGGAGGAGGATTGGAATAGCGCGTCCCGCAGCCCCACACTCCAGATTAGCAAAAGTGTCGCCAACGCTATCAGCACGAGCATCAGCTGAACCTCAATGTTTTTGAAGAGCTCCCGCCAGTGCCCGGTCATGACTCTTCGATGGACCACGAAGCTGATCGCGCCCGCCATCATTATCAAAATTGTAATTGCAAGCACCGGGTAGCCGTACTCAGCGAAACTCGTGTTGCGTACGGTGAAACCGCCAGTGGCGATTCCCGTCATCGAGTGGTTTACAGCCTCGAACAGCGTTGGTGTTCCAGCGAAGTACAATCCGACGACACCGATGAGCGTAAATAGGGCATATATCTTCCACAACGTGCGGGCGGTCTCCCGGATGCTCGGCTCGATGCGCTCTACCCGAGCTTCGGCGACGTACATCTTCCGGGCCGCCCTCCCCGCGCCAATGAGAGCTGCCAAGAAGAGGACGACCACACCCACGCCGCCGACCCACTCGGTTAGGCTGCGCCAGAAGAGGATGGTACGGGAGCTTGCCTCGATATTTCGAACTGGTTTCTCTCTCACACTAGATGAATTCTGGGGAGCGTAAAAATCGTGATGAATCACGAAATCGTTAGTATTGTTATCGGTCTCGTATCCGTTGCCCCTGCGTGAATCGGGCTCCCTCATCCTCTCGGCGGTGGACACACTCCAAGCCTTTCGTTCTATGCTATCCCCCGTGGTGAGATCGTTGGGCACCTTGGCACCCTCGGTAGCATTCGTGACCGTGCCCGCTCCCCAACCGACTCTGTCTATCGTTCCGTTGGCGAGGTCGAGGTCGTCGTCGATCATCACTCCGCCACTATTGTCCAGCTGCGCGGAGAAAGTCGCATCCGCAGCGATACTATCTACGACGTTATCATTCGCGAATAAGAAGTA